>JAYTKZ010000109.1:0-4076 GCA_043729885.1 bacterium | reverse complement strand
CAAGCTGGTAGAAATAACCCTGAAACAACAATCGGTGGTATAACTCAAATAGGTATTGTATGTATGAGAGTTCTTGGTGAAAAATATGTTGTAGCTGATACTACAGAAACTATTACAGAAAGAGTTAAAGGTGCCTTTGCATAGAGTTTATATTGTCAAATTAAAACATGATACATATTGCAGATATGACACACAACGTTGTCGACCACACAAAACATACAGTCGAAACTATTATCTATGTACTAGAATCAAAAGAAAATTTGATTCATACTTTTGAAGGTACTTGATGAGAAAATACGCATGAACACTGGTTTTTGCATGCTTGAGAACTAATGTTTTCTAAAGTAATGATGATGGTTTGAGTATAATGTTTATATACTTATAAATATATAATGAATACTACAAATACTATTGATAAGATAGATAGTATAGAGAATCAAAAGAACTATATTGTAAAATTAGTACAAAGATTTTTTAATGCTGATGGGGTATGATATTATTGTGGGAAAGGAGAAAAGCAATGTTCTGACTGCTCTGTTCTATATACAATATGAAAGAATAATACATGAAAGATATCTTTGATTAAGGTTGGTATTTGAGAATTCAACTGTAATACATTTTTGGAAGTAAAATGATTTAAAGATTCTCCTGTGCCTTTATTTGTTATAAATTCATCAGATAGTTATTTTACAGAAAATAATATAAAAGAATTTAGAGATAATAATCCTATAGAATATCTAAATAACTATGCTATCTTAGCAAGCTCAATACCTTGATCAAAGGCGATTTTCCGTAGACAAACTACGATTGGTCATAGCAAGATAAGTAGATGAAAAATATTGAGAAATACTCCTATACCAGATTACTCTATCTATACACGAGATAAGATACAAAAGTTATTTGAAGATGCATTGGAACAGGCATGAAATTGATGAATTATTGAAAGACTAAAAAAAGTATATAAAATTGACTTAGTAAAAGCACTATCTCAAACCTCATAAAGTACTTGCAGACAAGCGTATATTCATTATAATCAAAATCTAAAACCAAAACTATATGAGTAAAAAAAGATTGTTTCCATTCCCCATTGGTAATATTATCTTTGGTACTCCACCTGAGTTACCAAAACCAACAGAATTAGGTGGCAAAATCTATGAGAATAACCAGCCATTCAGTAGGTTCCGTAGATATGCTTGTAAAAGCTGGAATAAAGTAAAAAACTTTACACGAACAGGAATTCGTGCTTCCAGTAAAGTATAAAGAGTATATTGCGATTAAATTATTATGGTACATGTGTTATGCATGTGCTTTTTTTGTATTATAACCTATATAAAAAAATGCTACGTATAACGCAGCAAATATTTTATAGTAATTGAATCCTATAACCCATCTTTCACATCTTCAATCTCAAGGCCATATATATGATATACAACACTTTTATAAGAGAGATTAGTGCGGTATCTTGCATTAAACCTACCAATATTTAAATTGAGAGATTTACAAATGTTGTTCATTAAATTATATGAATCGGAGAAGCTTTCAATCTTTTGTTTTTGATTTTGAGTAAGATCAACATTCTTGATCTTATTTGTAGCATTCATACTTACATTCATAGTCTGCATTTGACTTCTTCCAGCAGTGTCCTGTAAAAATACAACAAGTGAATTACAAGTAGTCACTATTGACTGCAAAGATGCATACTGAGAATGGAGGTAATTTTTTGCTTCTGTAGAATCATCAAAACTTAATGACTCTTGGTGGTAAGAATTGCCAGCGCTCTGTTGATCATTGAAGTTACCACCAGTATCAACAAATGAAAATGATACACTTTTGTCAGTTGGTGAACAACTAGATAAAAATATGGTTGTTAGTAATAAAGTTAATATTCTTTTCATACTTTTTAATTTTTAGAATAATATAATAAATAATAATAGATATTTGTCAATAACAAAAAAAACCCTCCGCGAACAGAGAGATTCTTTTTCCTGGATCCCGCATCAAGTGCGGGATGACAAGTATTCATGCAAGGCCTAATCCTCATCAGTATTCTTTGTCTTTCCTTTTCTTTCATCCATAATTGCATTTGCGATATTATTTGGAACTTTTTCATATTTAGCAAATTCCATTGAATATGATGCTCTACCTTGTGTCATAGATCTCATTTGAGTTGAGTAACCGAACATTTCTGCTAAAGGAACCATAGCTTTGATAACCATAGCTTTCCCTTTTTGGTCTTGTCCTTGAATCATACCACGTCTTGAAGAAAGATCTCCCATGATATCACCCATATATTCGTCTGGAGTAACCACTTCTACCGCCATCATTGGTTCTAGAATTGCAGGCGCAGCTTTCATGAACGCATCTTTAAACGCTTTGTATGTAGCAACCTTGAACGATACTTCAGATGAATCCACATCATGGTATGAACCATAGAATGGAGCAATTCTTACACCAATAACTGGGTATCCAGCTAGAGGTCCTTGTTTCATCATTTCTTGTGCACCCTTATCAATAGCAGGAATAAATTCTTTTGGAATTACTCAACCTGATATATCATCTCTAAATTCGTATGTCTTTTCACTACCTTCTGGCAGAAGTTCCATATGAAGTACAACGTGTCCGTATTGTCCACGACCTCATGTTTGTCTTTTGAAGATACCTTCACCATCAGCATTTTTTGTGATAGCTTCTCTGTATGCAACTTGTGGTTTACCAGTTACTACTTCAACTTTATGTTCTCTTTTCAATCTATCAACAATAATTTCCAAATGTAACTCACCCATACCTGCAATAATAGTTTGTCCAGTTTCTTCATCAGTATAGAATCTGAATGAAGGATCTTCATATGCCAGTTTTCCAAGTCCAAGACCCATCTTTTCTTGATCTTTTTTAGACGCTGGTTCTACTGCAATTGAGATAACTGGTTCTGGGAATTCCATTCTTTCCAACATAATAGTTTCTTTTTGATCACACAGTGTATCTCCAGTCTTAACATCTTTCAATCCTAAGAACGCAGCAATATGTCCTGCATGAATTTCTGAAATTTCTTCTCTCTTATTAGCATGCATCAATAGTAAACGCCCGATTCTTTCTTTGTCTCCAGTTCTTGGATTCAAAAGTGCATCACCTGATCTAACTACTCCTGAGTATACTCTTACGAAAGTTAAAGTACCAACATATGGATCAGTCATAATTTTGAACGCTAATGCAGAAGCTGGTTCAGAATCTGCTGGTTCTCTTCCCATAGGAATAGAAGGATCATCAATATCAGTACCATGTACTGCTCCTACATCCAATGGAGAAGGAAGATATGCTACTGCACAGTCAAGCATCAATTGTACTCACGCATTTCTCAATGCTGTACCAACTAATACTGGATAGAAATTATTTGCAATAGTTCCTTTTCTAATAGCTTTTTGTGCAAGTTCTACACTGATTTCTTCACCACCAAGAAATTTCTCAGCAAGTTCATCATCGAATACTGAAATTGCATCAATCATAGTTTCTCTATATTGTTTACACGTATCCAAAAAGTCCGCTGGGATTTCTTGTTCTACTTGTTTTTCACCATTATCACCTTCGTATGTGAAATATTTCATAGTTACTAAATCTACAATACCTTTGAATTCACTAGATTCACCATATGGCAATTGAATAGCGAATGCTTTTGTAGAAAGTCTATCTCTAATTTCTGTAATACAAAGTTTGAAATCTGCTCCAATCTTGTCAATTTTATTAACAAAACACATTCTAGGAACATGATATTTATCAGCTTGTCTCCATACTGTTTCAGTTTGAGGTTGTACTGCATCAGAAGACGAAAGAACTGTAATAGCACCATCTAATACTCTCAATGAACGCTCTACTTCAATTGTGAAGTCAACGTGTCCTGGAGTATCAATAATATTAATATGAAATCCTTTCCATGAACAAGTTGTCGCAGCAGAAGTAATTGTAATACCTCTTTCTTGCTCTTGCGCCATCCAGTCCATTGTAGCTTCACCTTCGTGAACTTCTCCAATTTTGTGATTCTTACCAGTATAGTACAGTACGCGTTCTGTAGTTGTAGTTTTACC
>JAYTKZ010000108.1:0-5319 GCA_043729885.1 bacterium | reverse complement strand
ACTGTTTTTGATGAAGCTGAATCATTTAAAAAACCACATTTAACCTCTTTCCCATTTCGGAGTAGTTGAATTGTTTTTTTTAGTGTTATTCTTGTTCTATTTAAAGCAGTATTATTATTGAAATATGGGTTTGTGGATGTTTGATGAAAAATTGAAATCATAAAACGATATATATCTTGGTTATGAAACGATATATTATACTGTCTTGTAGTGCGATTGATTGCTCAGATTACAATGCGTATTTGATATAAACCACTGAAAACAGTGTGTGTTTTTGTAATGAGTATTTTCCTATATATGTATTGGGCAGATATTTTTGCTCTTGTTAATTTTCATAGTAGATTTGTGCTTTCATGATTACTATTTTTCTCTCGAGAGAATGCTTGACCATATATTTTATATTGATTATGAGCGACTATCTTACGGTTGTTGTGAATATATGTGAGTGTGTGGATTGTCTATATTTTTGTAAAATATACTAGTAAACGCTTTTCACTACATTTATTACGTATTTGAGTTGCATTCATAGTTTGATTACTTTGATTAAGTTTTTTTATTCCACAAACATCACCATATCAACAAAATATTTTACAACTTGAATTTTTTTGAAAAGCACGAGATAGACCATTGACTGATAAGTCAGTAAATAAATCATATGAGCAGTATTTTAAACCTTTTAAATGAAAAAATACAAAACCAAATATTATCATTGTATTTGCTGAGTCATTTTCAAGTATTGATTCACTGTATGCATGATGAAGCAGAAATCTACTATCATGATTTGATACTATTGCTCGTGATGGCACATTTTATACTAATTTCATTGCAAATTGATGTACCTCTGATAGTTCTCATATAGCATTACTACAGTGAATTGAGCCTCGAGAAACTACAGCATCTCAGCAAGAATATACTCGTTATAAAAGTTATACGCTTTGACTTCCAGCTTTTCTCAATAATCAATGATATTCATCAACTTTTGTATCTACAACTGCGCTTTGATTTCTCCATCAGAAAGATTTCCTAAATTCGTTACAATTTGAAACTATTATAGACAATGAAAGTTTCCCAACATGGAAAAAATATGTTTTCCGTGCTGCACCAGATGAAGCATTATATAATGAAACTGAAAAATTATTATTAACAAAAAATAGTAAACCACAATTTATTACTTTACAAACCATATCTTCACACAAACCTTATGATACACCTTATTGAGATGATGAAGATAATGCATTCCGTTACTCTGATGAACAGCTATTGAATTTTTACCGTAAATTACAATCAATGAACTATTTTGATAACGGTATATTAATAGTTGTATGAGATCATCGTAAAATGCAGGCAATGTGATATGATGAAATTGAACGCCGATGAAAAGCTGCATATGGGAAAGCAGTATTGGCAGTCGTATGAAAAAATATACCAAAGGGGAAAAAAGTGATTACACCAATTCAACATCGAGATATCTTTTCATCACTTAAACGCTTAACATCTGCATGATCACTGAGCTTACATGAATTTTATAATGATATTTTTTGATGATACCAATGAAGAGATTCAGCAGTTCGTTATTGCCAATTTGTTGATAGACAATATGTAGCGTCTCGTGCTGACTGAAGTTCATGGATAATTACTCCAAATCAACAAAATCAATATGCATCATATATTCGTGCTTATTACGAGTTTCAACAATGAAAGGAATATGATGGAAACGCGTTAGCAACTACTTGAAATAATCCAGTCACATATCCTTGATTAATTCGTATTGCACATCAAGGGTATACTGTAAAATCTCCACCAAATTCACTTGATTCATATAAGGCTGCAAAAGAAGTATGAGCTGAGTGAATTGAAATGGATATATCATTTACTCGTGATTGATTCCCTATTGTAATGCATTGACCAGATATTGGTCGTACTAAATGTATAAATGCAAGAGGGAAAAAATTAGTTAGTGATTTTGACTTACAAGAAATGAAAGATAATTGTCAACTATACAATGGTCAAGTTATTTTAACACTACAGGAAATGCTAGAAAAAACCCAGTGAATATTTGATTGGTATTTTATTGATGTTAAGGTAAACTTCCCAGAACAAAGAAGTTATGTTTGACCAATGATTAAAGTAATTCAAAAGTTATGACTGTCTGATAAAATAATGTTTTCTAGTACTGATCCAGATACCAATTACCAGTTATGATCTACCCGCGATGTTATTGCATGACGAGAAGTATTTAGTACAGGAGATTTAGAATCAGTATTTAATTCTAATCATGCATTTGTATTATTACCATCATCTCTTGTAAATCAAGTGACAGTAAATAGTATATTAGATGCTCACAAAATCCCAATTTCATATACAGTTAATTCAGGAGTATTGTTGAATAAAATGTATGGTTGGTGAGTAAGATATTTTATAACTGATAAACCATTGGATATTGTGAAGTAGGAATTATTTATTAATAACAAAATAATTATGTCTGCAAAGATTGATGTTGTATTACTACAAGCTGTGAAATCACTAGGTCAAAAAAATGAAGTTGTATCAGTATCAATTGCATATGCAAAAAATGTATTATTCCCAAAATGATTTGCAAAACAAGCAGATGCACTTGCTAAAAATAACCTTGTACAAAAGAAAGAACAAGAAAAAAAACATATAGCTCAAGTGTGAGAAATTCGATCTATATTAGAATTATATAGTAAGGCTGAAGAACCACTTATCATAAAAAGAAAAGTTACTCCTTCATGATGATTATATGAAAAAGTCCATGAGATTGATGTCAAAAAAGCTTTCGAACAATGGAAAATAGTATTACCAATAGAAGCTACACTTACAAAACAAGTACGAGATACTACATGATCATTTAAAGCACAATTGAACCGATGAACTAAAAAGTTATTAGTACCATTTACTATTAAAGAAAGTCTCTATTAATGAAAAAAATACTAAAAATATGAATACTAGTTGTATATTGAATTTCATCTCTTAGCTTTTGAGTTTTTGCTGATAGTTGAATTGTGATTACATGATCTATATCAACTTGACTTAGTGTCCCACAGGCAATTATTACAATGGATTCTCCAGTAATTTCCGTAAAACCGACTAAGAAAAAGAAGTTTGTACCTAAACCTCGTCCTATTACTCTTGGTAAATTCTTTGTTGATGTATGTGGCCGTCTGTGACAGGGTATGCCAAATGTATACAAAGATATCAATATATCATGGCCAAACTTAGCAAAAACCTCACCTATATATACAGCATTACAAAAATGTGCGTATTTTGGAATTATAGAAACAAGATGAAAGATTACTAATTTCCAAGTCCCAGTAAAATGAAATTTTGTCTATGATTTTCTTGGTGAGAAACTCAATATGAATATACCAGCACAATTACAACCAGATGAACCAGTTTTATCTGATATTTGGGAACAAGAGATTCATTATAGAGTTCCTACATATTATGGTATTCAAAGATTATTAGAATTATCAGCATTTGGATCAAATTGAGCATATGAAAGTAATGTTATTAATTCGACATATTTCACTACATTTGCAAATGTGTTTAATCAAATTCAACAAAACTATCATTATTTATCTGGTGATACAAGCGATTCTAATTTGTTATATGGAGCAATTAAGTGACTTGTAGATTCATTGCATGATCAATATAGTGTTTATTTAGCGCCAGAACAATCAGCCGATTTCTACAATAGTATTCAAGGTTCGTATTATGGGATATGAATGTATGTAGATGTTCGCAATAGTAAATTTATTGTATGATCAACGATACCTGGTGAACCAGCTTATTTAGCTTGATTACAGCCATGAGATATTGTTTTGTCAGTTAACTGACGAGATGTCCCAGAAATATTTTCAATAAATGAAGTAGTAAGTAAAATTAAATGACCTGCAGATACATTTGTTACACTAAAAATGCAAAGGTGAAGCTCTATATTTACTATAGATGTTAAAAGAAAAAAAATAGTTATACCATTGATGAAAACTGAAAAAAAGTGAAAGACTGTTGTATTCACGCTTAACTCATTTGGACAATGAATTACATATTTATTTGGATCATGAGTAGAAACATATAAAAATGATATAAAAATTGCTGATAAGATCATAATTGATGTAAGGAATAATCCAGGATGATATGTTGAAGAAGCTGCTTGAATACTATCATATTTTGTGCCAGCATGAGAACCAGTAATTAATATGGAACAAAAAGCTAATAAACAAACTTTATTCTCACAGTGAACATCAGATATATTTAGTGGGAAACAATTATTTCTTCTTATTAATGCAGGGAGCGCATCAGCATCAGAAATACTCGTTTGAACTTTAAAAGATTACTATCCAACTGCAAAGATTGTATGAGAAAAATCATATGGGAAATGATCTGCACAAACAGTGATGTGATTACCAAATGGGTGATCAGTTAAATATACTATTGCTTTATGGTATACTGGTAAATTCAATACATCAATTGAAAAGATTGGTATTACTCCAGATATTGAATTAAAAGATGATAATAAAACAGTAGAAGATGAGGTAATGAATAAGGTCTTAGGTTGGTAGAAACACTATTTGTCATCCTAAGTAGAACGAAGTGATACGAAGGATCTTGTGAATGACATAAATGACAAAATAACTGAATTATAAATCTCTCTTTATATTCTCTTTCCCCACCATGTACATTGCTCTCGGTATTATCGTATTTCTTCTTATTACATGAATTAAAATTGTATGACCAAGAACTGCAAAAGCTGTTTTAACACTTGGTAAACCAACTGGAGTAATTAGAGCATGATTAAATTTTGTATGGCCAATTATTCAAACAACTCGTAGACAAACACTCGCTATGACGAATATGGATGTTGGAGTTGATAGTATTACAAAAGATAATGTAAAAACGAGAATTGACCTCAATGTGATCTTTCGTGTACAAGACAACGACAAAGCAATTATTGACTCATTGTTCATCATAAATGATCCAATTAAAGCCATTAAAGCGATGGTTGAAGAGCAATTAAGAGCAAAGGTATACGAATTCAGTCACGATGATATATTCAGTAAAAGAAATGAAATCGGTGATGAAGTGAAATGAGTCCTTGCAGCAAAGTTACAAGAATTCGGTATGGAGTTAGATAGTGTGCAAGTAAAAGATATTCAATTAGATTCTCGCGTGTTGGATGCAATGAATAGTGTAGTAGCATCATCTAAAAATAAACTAGCTGCGATCAATGATGCAGAGTGACGTAAACAATCAGATATCTTGAATGCAGAAGCAGACAAACAAGTGAAGAAATTAATA
>JAYTKZ010000107.1:0-1810 GCA_043729885.1 bacterium | reverse complement strand
TTTTGTTGGTATAAACGACGGATAACTAAGAAAAACATAATCCAAAATATAGCCCAAATAATAAATCCATGCATTCATAAATCCATCATCAATTGTATGAAGAAATTTTCTGGGAGATATCATCACTGACTATGAATACTTGGTCAACTTGATCACAATCAATATCACAAAGGAGATTGTTGTACATACTGTAAACTATCAAACTTAGCTTTGACATGTGCTATAGTTGATTCTCGTTTCAATACACTCAGTCAAATCACCGCACCAACTCATGCAATAATTGCTAATAGTATCATCTTTCTTTTCGAAGAATAGACAATATATGAAATTAATATAATTTGTACTAATACTCATAGAATTGCTCATCTTGATAATGTTGCCAATAATGTAACTATAAACAACGACCGCAAAGCAATCTTTCATCACATATTAGCTACATACGCTTTCACTCCGTACCAATATAATCAAAAGAACGCTACCAATAAGTATCAATAGTTATTTGGTCACGAAAATATTCAACTCCATCTTTGGAATCATTTAGGTCAAGTCAGGTAATATAATGGTGGATTCTGTCAGTATACATAATCTCCTAATGCTCCATATCAAAATGAAGTCATAAATCATGGAGCTAGATTTTTGAGTATTTGCCATACCCATCATACAATTAAAACTCCAACTATAACTTTCCATACTATATGTATCCATTTTTTAATTACTTGTTCTGAAAGACTTTGTGCTCGTACTCATCAAACATATAATCAAGACAAGAGTGGTAATATATAGTACAGCGAATATTTAATTCAAACTATCATTTGTTTAGCATCAACTCATAACACAATTGATGTCCCAACAGAGCTAATCAATAGAATTAAAAATAACAACCAGAAATTTCCCCACTGAGAAATATGTTTTCTAAGATATGATAGATTTCATAGAACAAATAATAATATTGCAACTATCCAAGATACATCTCTCAATAAAAGTATTGAATATGGCGGCAATCGTCATAATCAAAAAGACACATATGTAACAACAATGTGGTATAATGATACGAAAATTAAAAATCACACTAAAAACTTACGCATGAACAAAATCTTAAATATGTTAGTAGTAAAGTCAATAGAGCATATTTGACTTTATATTTAACTGAAATTTAGTATACACACATAATGACATATATATTTTTGTTCTTCTTATGATTGTGTTTTTGATCATTTTGATCGGTACTTACCTCAAGATTAGGTAAATTTTCTCTCATTGATATTTGGGAATGAAAAAAAGATTTTCGAAAAGCAGTAGAATCTATCTTGATATGACGTTCTGCATGCCCTCACTGTAAACATACTCTATGAGCAATGGATTTAGTACCAATAGTGAGCTATTTCACAAGTTGATGAAAGTGTCGCTATTGTCATAAAAAAATTTCATGGATATATCCGCTTCTAGAAATAGGTTGTGGGTTATTATTTGTATGGGTTGGATATTTCACAATGCAAACAGATATGTCGCAGCTACAAATAGTATTGTGGATAGCAGTATCATGGCTCCTATATCTACTAATGATATATGATATTAATACATCATTCCTCCATGAAACAATATGGATAAAAGCAGTAGTAGTAACAATTGTATTACTTGCATTAAGTAAATGATTCTTGTGGTATTATGCGATAGAACGAGGAATATTTTTCTTCGCATTCTTTTTATGAATTTACTATCTTGCTAAACGATATGTTCGTATAAGATGGAAAAAAGATTGAGAATGATTTGGAATTTGAGATGTGCGACTATCACCGATTATATGATGTCT
>JAYTKZ010000106.1:0-3816 GCA_043729885.1 bacterium | reverse complement strand
TTCAAATCTGAGAATATTTTCTTTGCATCAAATATAATACGAGATGGATTATCACCAGCTATTAATTCATTTTTTGCATCGTTAGTTTTTAACACCAATCAATCATTTTTTAGAATCATTTCAGCTGGAACTTTTACTTTTGCTACATCTAGTTCTGCTTCCTGGTTTTGTTGGCGAGTTTTATCGAAATATGTGTAAATTAATGTTAACTTGTAATCTCATTTTTTTGTATAAAAACATGGCTCTGGGAAAAGGAGAACTGTATTTGAAGAACCTGGTTCTTGTCCTAATTCTGCTTTTACTACCTGTCATGGTATTCTATTCTCTCCATTTCAACATGTTAATTTATAATTGATTGCATCATTCACACCAAGTTTTCATCTCAATACTCAATCTAAACTTTTACTTGCTTCTAGATATATTTGTACTGGAGCTACTGTCATAATCCCTTCTTTTGCTATTTCTTCTTTAATAATTTTATTATCTCCAGATTGAATTACTGAAATTTTTGCTATGACTAGATCTTTTGAATATACAATTTCAGCATCTATTTTTTGAATACTTGATATTACTACTGCTCATACTGCCATACTTGTCATGAGAGCAAATAATGAGATTACTAATCATACAATGAGTTTAAGTTTAGGTGAATTTTTAGCTTTAGAAAGTCTATATCAGTTCAATGCCATAAATGCAAATGATACGAGAAACAATATTCCAAAAAATGCTCACGATACTATCATCAACAAGTTCTTAGCATCTGCAGCTGACATTATACCACCTAATGCTTTAGGGTTTTTGATCCCAGCATATCATGCAGCCATTGTTAATCCTATGAATATCATGAAAAATATCACACATCCTATCGCAAGTTTCATTGGAGATAGTTTTCTCCCCTTTAATGGTGATGATTTAATAATAGGAGCTTTGATAATAGGTGAGGCTACTGCTGGAGTAGGATTTACTACATCTGGAGTTACAGCAGCTGTTGGAGCCGTTGTTGCAGCTGTCGCTGCATTTTCTGGTGTAGTACTTTGTGGTTTGTTAGTACTTTCGTTTTTGTTTTCGAGTTCAGACATACTAATGTATGATAGGGTAAAAGAGTCCTCTAATCGAGATTGTATGACATTACATAGTGTAAGGAATACAGTCGAAGTGAAGAGACTTGATAGATAAGAAGAAACATAGCTTTTTTCCAAGTATCCTGTTTCTTCTTATCTAGAATATACTATAGAGTATAATGAAATTGCTGTAATACGCTAAGATTTGATTATTCTACGACTATAATTATTTGACAACAGACCTGGATTATATATAATATATAGACAAATCCACATATATGAAAAAAATTAAAGAAAAATGGTTAATCGCAATGTTGACTACCTTCGTATTAGAACTGATAGTATATATCTGGTTCTTATTCGATTCTGAGCAACGATTTATACCATTTATGGTCACTTTGAGTATAGCTTTAGTAGTTTGTATCTTTTGTGGATACAAAGCACATAGGCAATATGATCTTGACTAATCCGACTCTATGAACATTGGCTGTGTGCAGTCCAATGTTTTTTTGATTGAGAGATTATTTGACAAATAAATATTTATATCTATAATATAGTTAAATAATTTATTAATTATCTATAAATAAAATGGCATTTGAAACAAAACAATTTGAAGAGTATCGTGAAGGGGATAAACCAAAGAAAAAAGAACAACTAAAGGCAAAAAATGAAGTAGTTGTATCAAATGAGAAACCAATTGATCAGCAAAAATTTATTGAAAAAAAATATGATAAAATTAATTCAGTATTTTTAAAGGCATGATCTTGAGCAAAATTTAATGAAAAAGAACCTACTTGATGATGGAAATTAGATACTGAACGTGGTAATGTTAAATTTCATATTGAAAAAGATTGGTGAGGAGGTAAAAATGCAGAAGTTACTGTAAAAGACTGAAATGATACTTATAAGATAATACTAGAATATCCTGAATCGTCATTGCGTTATGAGATGTCTGTGTTCAAAGAATACAAGACTTCATGATGAAAAAAGACACTTACTAAGATTGCACAACCTATGGCTAACAATAAAGCCACAGAATATATTTCAATGTTATAATTTAATTGATATGAATATAACTAATGTGCCCAGTATTGGGCATATTTTTAGTATTGATATTTTTTATAATTATGATATAGTATTAATTCAACAAAAATCAAAATTATGAAATATACTTTTGGACAAAAACAGTA
Source organism: bacterium (assembly GCA_043729885.1). Lineage (GTDB taxonomy): Bacteria > Patescibacteriota > Gracilibacteria > Absconditabacterales > Absconditicoccaceae > JBDHUW01. Next base: position 1,565 of record JAYTKZ010000106.1, on the reverse strand, counting down.
TGATGTTCTTGTAGGTGAAGGTAAGGGTGGTGGTGATGCTTATACAAGTGTACTATCATCCTCAGTAAAACATCACCTTTGTACGATGAACAGTGCTGATGAAGTAAGGACTGAACTAAAAAAAATGAAAGAGCATTTTGCACAAATGGATATACATTATGTGCAGTGTGAAGAAGATATTAAAAAGTATCTTCGAGGGAAACTGCAATTGTGGAAAGTAATAATGATTATGGCACTTCTTACTACTTTTATTGTAGCAAGTTTAACAGTATTTGTTGCCAATAATATGCCAATTATTTCTGAACCTAAAGCAACAGTTATCTGTTTAGTAACTCTTTCGCTAGCATATCTATCGTATACTAAGGGTAGAACGTATCGTAACCAGTGTGTAATTATGGGAAATTTATAATGGATATGTACAAGCAGTATTGGTGTAGAGTTCTACACCTTTTTTTAATTATAGAAAACTTGTAAAAATAACTAGATTTATTACTATGTTTGTCATTGCGAGCAAAGCGAAGCAATCCATAATGGATCACCACGGTCGTTTTACTCCCTCGTGATGACATATAATTAAACCTAACCTCTTCATACATAATCCCTCGCATGAAATTCCACATAATCGTATTTGGTTGTCAGATGAACTACTCTGATAGTGCCAGAATAAAAGCTATATTAACAAATGGATGACGAACGCGAAGCGACAGCATCGCAGATGCTGATATCGTCTTATTTGATACGTGCTCGGTGAGACAAAAGTCAGAAGACAAAGTATTTGGCCTCTTGAAGGAAATACCAAAAAGTAAAAAAATATGGTTGACATGATGTATGGTACAACACTATTTGAAAACTGGGAAAATTATCAAACAAAGAGATAATAAGGAAACGAAGTCACTCCAACTTGGAAATTTTGTTGGTGGTGTAAAAACCAAGAACCCAACTATTATTTGATGGAACGAAGAGGATCTGGAAGGGTATGAGAAATATGATAATCCAACGGGTGATTATTTGTTTGTTAATCATGCATTCAATCCATTGCACAAAAAAATGGCGATGAAATTCCCACATATAGAGCTACTGTTTCGTATTGATGATGTAGGTATGTTACCTCGTATGATACAAGCATTGGGTTATACGATTGCTCCAGATGTTGATATTTTCAATGAGTATACGGGTATCTTACCACAGGGTACTAATCAGTTGATGGATGCACAATCAAAAACTGCATATGTGCCAATTTCTACATGATGTAGCCAGTTTTGTGCGTATTGTATTGTGCCATATTCTCGTGGATTAGAAAAAAATAGACCAGTATCTGAGATACTTGTAGAAGTAAAACATCATTTGGATAATGGTATTAAGGAGATTGTACTATTGGGGCAGATTGTAAATAAACATCCTGATTTTGTGCAGATAGTTAAGGAAGTGTTGAAGATGGAATGATTAGTTTGGTTGCGTTATACATCGCCATATCCGACATATTATAGCAAGGAGTTATTGGAGCTTCATGAAACAGAAGAAAAGCTCTGCCCGCATATTCATATGCCATTGCAAGCGGGTTCTGA
>JAYTKZ010000105.1:0-3979 GCA_043729885.1 bacterium | reverse complement strand
ATGACCATATTCTTTTAAGGGAAATGTATACAAGATATTGCTATCAGGACACACCAGTCGCTAGGGCTGATATAGTGTAGGTATGCATTAGCCATTTTTGTTGATTACTCAACTGAATGTCTAGAACCATTCAAGATACACGAGGTACCAAGTGGAAAGCTCCGTGAAGAGTTTATGCAGGTTGGTAAAAACCAACTTCTCAGGTCGTGATGCTACCATCTCTCGAATAAAGACAACAATCTAGAGCAGACCTCACTGGAACGATGCAAGGGGTTTGTGCCTTGTGGAATCGTTTAGTCACGTTGTATCGTGAGAGTGATATATGCTAACATATATTGTTTCACGAAGTGTAGAGTGTAGTCTTTGTTCGAAAGAGAGCAGTTTTGTGAAAGATCATTCTTGTTGTGTATTAATAATATAGTCGTTTTTTTTATTTTGTCAAAAAAATAAGCACTTTTTTTAGAATTGATAGAGACCGGTCTCTCTGTGATGATTTCTCTATTTTTGTCAACTTGACTAATATTATTATTTATATCTAAAGAGACCGGTCTCTGGATAGGCTATATGCTCGTATTTCCCGACCTAGGTCGGGTCGCACCTTTGGTGCGATAAACATACTTCAATGTCACAAATATTGTCTATTTTCGTATACCTGATAAGTTTTTTTAGTTGTTTAAAAATATTTATGAAAAAATACCTTACTATAGCTATTCTAGCTCTAACCCTTTGAGGAAGTGTCTTTGCTGCTACGCAACAACTCCTTGGTAATGCTTATATTACTGCAAATACATTACCTGCAGATGGATGTGATCACACAGTTAAAATTGGAAGAACAGTCTATGCGCTAGATGATGCGTCTCATGCATTAATATCAAAAGTATTTGAAAAATTACCATATGGGACTAACGTAAGACAAAGAATTTGGTATTCACTTCTAGGAACTACTGGAACAGTACAATGTGGATGGGGTAGTCAACAAACATATCCAGTGATACATATAGATTTTTTTGTACCGAAGAAATAGATTTTCATATATTGAAATTTATAATTATATGTTTGTCTTAATTTTGTCATAGATATTTCTTTGTTTTCTGGCAGTCTTTTAGTATAGAGTTAAAGATTTATTTCTTTGATTGTATACAATGTGAAAAGATTTTACTTCATGGTTTATAGAGAAAAGCAAAATTCATAATAGACAAGATAGTAGTAAATATCATATTTGGCCTAGAGAAATATGGAGTGCTAGTATTTGAATCAATATTTGAAATGAATCTGATGGTAAAACAGGATTTCAAAGACCAGTGCTGATTATTAGTAAAGTATGATCAGTATTTTGGGTTTTACCAATGACGACTAAATGAAAGGATAATAATATATTTTACCATAAAATAGCATCTGTTGCTAGTTATATATCATCTTATGTCCTCTTGTCTCAGATTAGAACAATAGATAAAAGAAGATTACAATATCGTATGGCAACAATATCAGAAGCAGAATTCACTATAATAAAAAAATCTCTACTACAATGGATTGTATAGAGATTACTTATTACTCTCTCTCACTAGAGAGAGTCCCGAAGGAAATTTATAATATCATTGTATATATTTTGATATGAAATGCAAATCTTTCCCCCCGCTTGAGGCAGGGTTGGGGTCCGAAGACATTTGTACTTTCATTATACTAATTTCTCTAAGAAAATCAATTTATTTTGTGAAAAATTACACTATAAAAAAACGCCAGCTTAGAAAAAGCTGACGATTATAGATATTTTATAGATTTTATAACCAGTATTTTATCTGATACTCTTTTTCGCAATCTCCTTTAATAGAATCAATATTGAAGTTACGTAAAAATTTGACTTTGACATACTTGTATGGAATATTTTTGTCATAGAATGACCATGAAATAATATATCTATCATCAATATTATGATAGAAGTTAAAACGATTCGGAGGGATATAAGTAAAAACCTTACCTTTACCTCTTCTTATCCTTTTAATTAATATGATTAATATCAAACATATAGTAAATCCAACCACTGCATAGAAGATGTTTTCTGTTGTCATATTTCTAAGTTTTTATTGTTTTTAAATTTTATTAATTGTACAATAATTGCCACTGATGTGATACTCCCTATTGCGTCTGATATAAATATATACCAGATAATACCGGTAGCATTTGTAAGTGCATACATGGCTCTTGAGAAGTATACTATGAAACTTAATACTACTAAGCTCCAATGTAATCCTACTTTTTGTTCTTTATGATTTTTTCGTATCTGCATTGGTAGTGCAATAAGTGACATTGTTGTTGCTGCAATCAATGTGATAAGTCCAAATATATTCATATAAGTATTTTTTTTGTTAATAGTAATCTCAAAATATATACTTTACAGTAAACTTTTAAAGATCACATACTAAGAATTCTTAGTAACTGTACTATAAATAATATATAGTATATGTCAACTATAAATCAAAATAGCTTCTCTATCTCTTCATTTTCATCTCCAAATCCCTATATATAAGCGATGACTGATAAGATTCGTAATTTTTGTATTATTGCACATATTGACCACGGAAAGTCGACATTAGCTGATAGAATGTTGGAGATTACTGGTACGGTGAAGAAGGTTGCGCATGGACAGATGCTTGACCGTTTAGATATCGAACAAGAGCGTGGAATTACTATCAAACTTACTCCTGCCCGCATGAAGTGGAAAGGATATGATTTGAACTTGATTGATACTCCGGGGCACGTGGATTTTGCCTATGAGGTGAGTAGGTCATTGGCTTCAGTTGAAGGAGCAATTTTGCTTGTTGATGCGAGTCAATGAGTGCAAGCACAGACTCTCTCAGTGTTGTATCAAGCGATGGATAACTGATTAGAAATTATTCCAGTACTAAATAAGATAGACTTGCCAGCAGCGAATCCAGAAAGGGTTGCGAAAGAGTTGCAACATCTGTTGGGTATTGATCCCGCTGGGATCTTGAAGGTGTCTGGTAAAACTGGAGAAAATGTAAACTTGGTTCTGGATGCGGTAATTGACCGTTTACCAGATCCAAACACCTTCAAAGAAATATATCCGACGAAATATACACAAAAAGATGTTGATGTATCACATACAACTGCCAGAGCATTGATTTTTGATTCAGTATATGATGCATATAAGTGAGTAGTGTGTTATGTGAAGATGGTATCGGGTTCAATCAAACCAGGACAAAAAATCACATTACCATATTCTGAAAATACAATTATCCCAACTGAAGTTGGACATTTTACACCAGAGTATGCAAAAGATGCAATACTTGAAGAGTGACATATTTGATATGTTGTAACTGGATGAAAATCAGTACGTGAAGCAAAGATTTGAGATACGATGTTGTGACTTCAATGAGATGATGCAAAGAAACGTCCAGAACAATTAATTGATTATACAATTCCAGGATTCAAAAGAGTAAAACCATATGTGTATGCATGAGTGTATCCGATAGACAATAATGATTTCGAACATATGCGTGAGGCATTTGGAAAATTATCGTTGAATGATAGTGCACTCGAGTATGAATATGAAAATTCAAAAGCTCTAGGATACGGTATGAGAGCTGGGTTCTTGGGGATGCTACATATGGATATTATCAAAGAAAGATTATCTCGCGAATATTGAGCTGAGACTATTTTTACAATCCCAAATGTTGCATATCTTGTAAAAGTAAAATCATTTGGTGATGAAAGAATTGTTGCAGGAAGTAATATTATTGATCTTGTAAAATCATGATTATATATTCATATTATTTCAAACTTTACTGGAAGATTATCAGCTGAAGAACAAGATTTTATTGCACACAATGCTGATCATTATATTCAAGAACGTTATAAAGATGTATTGTATCCATGGTTATTGATTAGATCATGAGCTGATATGCCGATGAGTGGATGAATTGATGATATCTATGAACCATTTGCTGATGTAGAAGTTGTT
>JAYTKZ010000104.1:0-3448 GCA_043729885.1 bacterium | reverse complement strand
ATTTTCTTTTTCCCTGTCATATATTGAGCTGTCAAAGTATCTGATTTAATAAAATCAGTAAATGGACCGTTGAAAAGCAGCTTCCCACCGAAGTCTCCTGAGCCAGGACCAATCTCTACTACCCAGTCCGCCGCTTTGATAAATTCGTCGTTGTGTTCCACAACTACGATAGTATTTCACATATCTTTGAGTGACTTAATTGCGTCAATCGTACGATGTACTTCTCTATCATCCAATCCAATTGTTGGTTCGTCAAGAACATACATAATACCAGTCAATTTATTTCCTAATTGTTTAGCTAATCTCAAACGCTGAATTTCTCATCCTGATAATGTATCAATTTGTCTATGAAGATTCAAATGCCCTAATCACAAACTACCAATCGTATTTAATCTATCCAATAATGGAGTCATAATTCTCTTAATCAACTCGATTGGTTTTTTTGTATTCTTTTGAAATTGTGATAGCGTTGCAACAAGTTCATCAATACGCATTCTTTGGAGATCATAAATTGTATACATCCCATCCGTACTATCAGCAAATATATTTGTTGGTTGTTTTTTTGGATCTCCAGAATATAAGAATACATACATAGACTCCTTGCGTAGTTTTGCTCCATGACACTCAGGACATGGTTCCATTTGAAACATTGCTTGGAAATCCACACTTAGTAACCCTTTATTATACTGTGTTGTCAAAACATCTTGGATACCGTTGTAGGTTGTACTTGTAAGTTTTCATCACATACCAAGGCGAATTAATTCATTGTCACCATTGATAACAACTTCTTGAAATCGTTTTGGTAAATCTTTCCATTGTTTGTCTTCATCAATACTATATTTTTGTGCAAGTTTTTTCAAAATTGTTTGACCAAGGACACTATCACGCCAAGGTATGATTGATTTTTCGTATTTTGCAGTAGGGTCAATTATGCGATCCATATCTACTTTCAAGACTTCACCCAATCCATGACAGTGTTGACATGCTCCCTCTCCACGATTTGGAGAGAAATGTTGTGTTGTAAATTCTGGATATGAAATATCACAATCAGGACAATAGTTTTTGTCTGTGAACCATTGAATAGAATTAGAAATATTGAATACTTCTTTATCAGTAGCTTTTGCTAAATCTGTATCATTCTCAAGCTTTTCACCTAATACTTGATATACTCAGAACTTTTTTGTCATAGACAAAATTTTGATAATATCTTCCCTAATTCTCCCAATTTTTTCTTCATCAATCGTTACACGATCAAAGATTCCATATACTCTTACTGGAAAAAATTTCTCAGGTATGCGTGGAGATTCCAAATAGAAATATTCAATCACCGCTGAGTCTTGTTTCGCTTGGTTTTGTAATTTCTTTTTTTGTGAATCTCTGGCTTTAGAAACAATATTTACAGTTGCGCTATATGTCTCATTTTCATCTGTAATCTCATCATCTTGTTCAATAACATCTCATTCTGAAGTACCAGTTTGCTCTCACTGATTCGTCATAACAAGGTATCTTGTAAACCCATCATTATTTTCAACTTTCAATCTATTCTTTTTTACAAATTTTAGAAATTCTCTTTCATCTTCATACTTTCCTGCTTCTTGCACAAGATATACTTTTTGCCCAAAATACTGCTCTTTTAAACGTTTTGTAATTTCATCAATTCCTTGTGGTTTAATCATTTTCCCACTTCCGTAACTATAGATATCTCCAAGTTTCGCATACATCAAACGCAAGTAATCATCAATTTCAGTTAATGTTCCAACTGTTGAACGAGCATTTCAAACACGCTTATTTTGCTCAATTGCAATTGCTGGAGAAAGTCCATGAGTATAGTCGATATCTGGCCTTTCACCCAGATTAAAGAACTGCCTAAGGTATGAAGAAAGTGATTCAATATAACGATATTGTCACTCTTTATAGATTGTATCAAATGCAAAAGATGACTTTCCAGAACCAGAAACTCATGCTACAGCTATAATCTGTCATTTAGGAATTGAGATATCTATATCTTTTAAATTATGTGTTCTAATACCACGAAAAACTATCTTATCTCACTGTGGTTCATGCATATTTGATGCATATATTTTTTCACCAGTATGTTTAAGAGCATCAACATCCACTCATGTTTTACGAGTCGCTCTTAAATTCTCAGATGCTTTTACCTTAGCTCTTACACGTTGTCATTTAGCAGATCATCAAACCACAACTCCAGCTGATCATTCACTCTTAGAAGTTTTCTTCGCTTTAGCTTTTGGTGTTTCATCTGTAGATTTTTTCTTTACTGGCATATATATCCTATCAAGACTAAAGGCAATTCACTATTATTATCAATAAGTTTAGAGAATGCAAGATATGTGGCACGAAAATACTTTTACATATTGCCTTGTAATACTTGACATATTATATAAAATATATATCACATCAAACACATATAATACATTATGAAGAAAATATCATTTATTTTACTAGCGCATAGCGTAGAATTAACAAGAGTTGGAGAGCATGTAGATCTACCACCTATTGTAGTACTTCACACTGCAACAGAAGGGAACAAGATTGATTTTGCTTTAGATCTCAATCCTCAGGAAAAATATAAACTCACTGAAGTAAGCTCCATAGAACATGATGGACCTTTAGTAGGTAAACCATGGGGCTATGCTGACCGCAAAATGGTCTTTGGGAAACTGGCAGAAAATCCGGAGAAATTGATCTTTTGGGCAAATGAGTTGGAGTTAACAATACTTCCAACTGCAAAATGTTTTAAGGAGTTAGTGAGTTGCTTGCGAAGTTAACAAGCACATAAAAGATTACTATACATCCGCTGGATTCAGCGGATTTTTTACACCTGAAAATAGTTACTATTTATACAATATAATGAGCTGCTGTTTGCATATCAACCTCCTCTGGACCCCAATTTCTACCATAAGTCTTGAGCCCTTGAATATGATTAATTGGCACTATAAAAGACTGTGAAAACTCTTGATATGATTTTGAAAACATATCCATGAAAAATTCATTGTGAACAATATTGGAAACTAAGAAAATATCACCTGTTGTTTGATATGAACGAAGCCAACGCAACAACATATCTACATAGAATCTTACAGACTGTTCTACTAATCACTTTGCATATGAGTTTCCTTGTACTTCATGTGAATCAGCATCAAAAAAGTCACGGATATTATTTTCAGTATATATATCTTTGAGAACTTGCCAACCAAGGTCTAACATCTCACATGTTTGATACATCCCATTTGTAAATACAATGCGTTTTGAATGATATTGCCCTATAGATAACAATGTACCATTTTGTTTATTGAGAGATTGTTTGATATGATGAAGTGTAAAAAACGATGATGGATAGATACTAACCTGTTCAATATCTTTCCCAAAAACACTTTTAGCGATATACCAATCATCGCGTTGCAATGCTATAACATGAATCATACAA
>JAYTKZ010000103.1:0-1580 GCA_043729885.1 bacterium | reverse complement strand
CCATCAGGGGCTGGTAAGACGACATTGATGTTTTCTACTTTATTTTCATTCTTTGAAGAAAAGACAAAATACATCCAATGATATATTAGATTACAATTACTAAAAAAATGATTGTCATGGAATGAGATTATCGCATCTCCGGTAATGAAAAGAGAGGAGTATGAAACATTAGAAAATCTCGCTTTGCAAGAGTTCTACAAAACTATTTGAGTAGAAACTATTACATGACATGATGATGTAGATAATGTAGTCTATGTTGACCAATCAAGTATTGGAAAGACACCGCGTAGTTGTCCTGCAACATTCATCTGAGTATTTGATAATATCCGCAAGATATTTGCATGAGTAAATGAGTCTAAATTCTTGTGATTCAATGCATGACACTTCTCATTCAACTCTGATAAAGGCGCTTGTCCAGCATGTGAATGATATGGATATAAAAAAATTGAACTACAATTCTTGCCTGATACATATGTGCCTTGTGATCTTTGTCATGGACATAGATATAAATCAGAAATACTATCAATTACTTGGAAATGACACAATATAGCACAAATTCTTAGTATGTATGTATATGAAGCATTGGAACTATTCAAGGATATTGAATTCATTGCAGAGGAGTTACAATTGATGTGTGATATTGGTCTTGGATACTTGCGTATGGGACAACCAGCACATACACTATCAGGATGAGAATCTCAACGTATCAAACTCGTAAAGCATTTATTGAAACAGTACAAAGGACATAGTATCTACTTCTTGGATGAACCAACAGTGTGATTACATCCAGCTGATATTGAAAAATTATTACTTGTATTGAAATCATTCTTGAATAGAGGAGATACAATCTTGATGATTGAACATGATAAAACATTGTTGAAATTCGCTGATGATATTATTTATTTGGATCAGGGGAAAGTGAAGAAATAGATATTTTTATAAAATGTATTGATATTGATTGTAATTATTATACATATATATGTCGTATTTATTATTTATTCTTTCAAACGGATGCACAAGAAACATCACACAGTAATCGGTACAGTTATAGCTGTACTAGTAGTAGGTATAGTTGGATTTATAGGTGTTAATCTTATCAATAATGTAAATGCTGCTAATCTCTCAGATTGACAAAACTCTAACGTGAAAATTTTATCAAAGCAAGCAAGGTGTGGTAAAAAATATCAACCAGTATGTGCTTATTATATACCTCAGATAGATTGTATTCAAGAACCTTGTCCAGTAGCGGACCCTGTAGTGCAAACCTATAATAATAAGTGTTTGATGGAAGCAGATGGAGCGACATTCTTGTATGCAGGAGTATGTCAAACATGAACAACTTCATCAACAATACAGTTGAAAGAGCCTAAAGCAATATGTGATGCTAAGTATAAACCTGTATGTGGAGAATATAAGCCACAGATAGATTGTATTCAAGAACCTTGTCCTGCAATAGATGCTGTGCGTGAAACATATACTAATAGATGTACATTAGATCAAGCCGGAGCAAAATTCATATATAACGGTGTTTGTAAATAGTGTACAACCAAATTTATATGAAACTATTATAAAAAGCGACT
>JAYTKZ010000102.1:0-4536 GCA_043729885.1 bacterium | reverse complement strand
CATTTGTTGTACTGGTGATATGGGAGATTGTGACTATCGTCATATTGATATCAATGCATGGATTCCTACACAATGAAAGTATCGTGAAACACATAGTGGAGATTATATGACTGACTATCAATCAAGAAGAATGAATATTAGATACAAGACTGGAGATGGACGCAAATGATATGTTTATATGAATGATGCAACCGCATTTGCACTTGGAAGAACAATGGTAGCAATAATCGAGAATAATCAACAAGAAGATGGGTCAATTATGATACCTAAAGTGTTACAGAAGCGAGTATGAAAGGAAGTAATTAAACATTAAAAACTGTCATCTCGACTAAGCGTAGCGCATGGAGAGATCTTTGAAAAGATGCATCTGAATGAGGCTCTTTTGACTGCTTGCAGAAATAAAAAGAGCCGAAGTGAAGATCATTGATAGATTATAGGCTCACTACCTATGTATTTCAAATGCCCTATAATCTAAAAGATTTCTCCACTCATTTCATTCGGTCGAAATGACAACAATTTATGCTTTATACATTACTATGAGTCAAACCTTCGAATCAGCATACAAACGTCTCCAAGAGATTCATCAAGAAATTTCGATGCAAGATATCATAGATATTGATAAACTTTTGCTATTACAAAAAGAAGCAAAAGAGTTATATGATTACTTGCAAGATCGTTTATCTATAGTGAAAGATTCTAATGCAGAGAAATAATGTATGAACATCATATATTTGGTGACTATATCTCAATATAGGTTTTTCTGCTATTTGTATATTAATTATCATTTGATTAGCATATCAAAAAAATAGGTATTCATACCCTGTAAACACCGATAAGATTATTCAAAAACAAGAGACTTCGACGACAACAACTGACTATGAAAATATCAGTAGTGATTTGCCAAATCAGATTGATGATATCCATGCATTTGTAAATGTTATTAGACAGCAAAGCAAGGAACAACTGCGTACTTGGCAACAGAGAAATGCAGATTGAACTTTTGCACCAGAGGAAATTATTCCAAGATTTTTTAAAAGTTTCAATTGAGATATAACAAGTATGACGAGATAAGATGGGTTAAGCATGACTGTTATCATCACGAGCGAAGCGTGGTGATCCAGTTATTATATATGGATTGCTTCGTTGCACTCGCAATGACAAGTGTGTTCCTCGCATTGACATACATATTGCACTTGCATTGACATACATATTACACTTGCAAATATATTATCAAAATATATATCACAAACATATTTTAATACATAAAAAAAATCATGACTGCATTTTCAATTGGTTGAGTACATGTATATCGATACTGACTTTTCTATTTCATTACTTGTCTATTAGGATATTGATTTTTATGGTGGGTATGACAAAAGAAATGGTTTGAAAGTCGTCCTGGCATACAAAAACTTTTGACACATTGAATCGATGATTTAATACTTTGGACAATTATTTGAGTATTAGTATGAGGAAGATTATGACATGTATTTATCTATGAATGGCCTTATTATAGCACTCATATCGCTGAAATATTTGCTATACGAAAATGATGAATGTCATTTATATGATGAATTATTTGAGTGATTTGTTCTATATTCTATGTAGAAAGAATTTATAAATTATCAAGAAAAGAGTTTTTTATTATCTTTGATCTACTGTTACTAGTTATTCCAATTGGGATTGTATTAGGCAGAATAGGTAACTTTTTGAATCAAGAATTATATTGAATTGTTGTTCCTGATGCTTTGATGTGGTTATCAAATTTCAAGATTACACATGTATATAATCAAGTTGATAACTTACTTAGGTTCAATACTAATTTTATTTCAGCATTTTTTGAATGATTAGTAACTTGGATAATGTGAGTTGTATTGTTATTTAAACAACTTGCGAAATGAAAATGGCATCCAGGAGAAATTAGTATTAGTTTTGTTATTGTTTATAGTGTCATTAGATTTATGTTGGAGTTCCTGAGACAAGATAGCCAATATGAACGTTTAGGATTTTTGACTACAACACAGTGGTTTATGATATTGTTTATGTTATTTGGGTTCTCATTGTGGTATTATTATAAAAAAGAATAGTATTGACTAATCTTGTTATTTATATATAATACTTTTAATTTACATATAACCAATATCATACAATGCAAAAATGATCTATACGTACTAATAGATGAGTAGTTTGATTGAGATTAGAACAAGCTATCTGAAAGGAAAAAAGAGCTCTTATTTGTCAATGAATGACTGCAGATAATCAAAATGAGATTCTAGCTACATTGATTGGTACAGCAATGAAACCAAGATATTGGCAAGACGAGAATTGAGTATGGCATAAGGTAACAAAAAAAGAACTAATCAGTGAAGTACAAGATGATATGAATCAATTAGATGCAGAAATTGCTTATCTCAGTGATCTTCAACTTACTCCATATACAGTATAATCTACATCCCAAATCAATCTTTCTTAATCTTATCAACGATAGTCGTGTCACCTTGTGATACGATTTTTCATTTATCCAAAACATATACCCAATCAATTGGTATGTACTCTAATATAGAAAAATAATGTGTTATGATTATAAATGTATTTTCGCCTGAATTAAGCTCTTTCATCAGTAGTGCAACTGCCCTAAATGCATCTACATCAAGTCAACTATCTACTTCATCCAACAGGATAATTTTGGGTTGTAATAGCTTAATTTGTAGTATTTCAACTTTTCTTCTCTCCCCTCACGAAAATCAAACATTCAAATCACGCCAAAGGAACTCTTTATCTATATGAAGTTCTAGTAACAATGGCTCAATAATCTTTTTGAATGATAAAAATGTTTCTTGTTTGCCGTTTTTAGCACTATAAATCGTTCTCAAGAATTCAAAGAGTTTAATTCATTTAATTTCTGGTATAGTTTGAAATGCAAGAAAAATACCTTTTTGAGCTCTTTGATCTGGTGTCATATCCAAGATACTTACATCATCAAGTATAATATCTCATCCAGTAATCTGATACTTTGGATGTCACATCATTGTTAATGCCAAAGATGATTTTCCTGAGCCATTCTTGCCAAGCAAACAGTAGTTTTTGCCTTGTTCAAACTCTAAAGATAAGTCTTGTAATACTTCTTTCTCTTCTACTGTGACTGAAAGGTTTTTAATTGAAATCATAAAAAAACAGAGAATATCTAAACTCCCTGTACTATATGAATATATGATGAATTATCAATAAAGATTCTAGTATTGTTTATTGAAAATAGCTGAGAAAATAGTATTTAACTCATTTCTTTCTTGATCAAAGGACTTATCATGTAACCAATTATGAAAATCGTTTTGGAAAAACTGTACTGTCTCTTCTAACCCTTTCTCATGCATCCCTAAGTATGCTTCAATATCTCATTGTTGTAATACATATATATGTTTTTTATATAGTGATTTTATAGAAAGTTCTATTTCATCCCAATGTTTTGGCTCATGAGTTTTGAGATATCTAATGATATTTTTGTATTTATCAGATTTTGTTTGGTATCCTCATCCACCAAATCAACGAGCACGTCTCATACGATTAGCATAATAATTCATATCAATAGCTTGATTTCCAGTATCTTGGATATTATCCCAATCCCCTATAAAATAACTATCTATACCAAAACTATTGAGGAATTTTTTCCAACGAGCATAACCTCATTTCCCATTAATATTAACTATTTCATAGTCTCTAATTATATTTCTCCATTGTTCATCATGATTTGCCAAGTGTTGTAAGTAGTTACCAAAAGCAAACTCATCAGTTTCTCACTCTACCATAATAATCTTTTTAACAAAGAATATTTTTGCAGTATTAGTAAATTTTAATATTTGCATCAATTTGCTAGCATCTTCAGTATAGTGATCTCATGGAGTTACGATACGAGTGATTCATTTATCTGTATGAAATCTGTATACATGCCTAATATTTGTATCATTAATCATTAACGATGAATGAGTGGTCATAATACATTGTAATCCATATTTAAGTGAAATATTCTCAATTAATGCCAGAAATTGTTTTTGTAATTGAGGATGTAAATGTAATTCTGGTTCATCTACAACAAGTAATCATTGATCTAATCCAAATCCATAGATTGCACATACTATTCACAACATAGATTTTTCACCTGCAGATAAATCATCTAGAAAATATATGTTTCCATCAGTATCTTGTAATATAAATACATAGGTAAATGGCGTATTTTTATCTGGTTTAACTATCAATGAACGGCGTAAATATCTCGTACAAAAGTCATTTAAACTATTATAAACATCACAGTTCTTTAGTATCTCTTGCATCTCTTCATATGTCGCATGTGGATTTACTTGATAAACAAAAAGTGCTATCTTCTTTTTCACATACAAAAGTCATATTAGATGATCTTGTGCTGTCTTAACTGATGAAACTGTAGCATCTTGTACCGTAAGCAAAAAACGGTCACTCTCTTCATGTCCAATTGTATATGTATCTTTATAGTGTAATAGATTTCTATACGATCATACTGTCGCA
>JAYTKZ010000101.1:0-1519 GCA_043729885.1 bacterium | reverse complement strand
GCTTAATATGTCATGTTTCCTTTTTTTCTCCTATATCATATCAATAGCAGTCCCAACCATACTGTTTCACATTTTCTAGAATTACTCCAGATCAACATCAAATATCCAAGTATTTTTTTTGATTACCCATTGTAGTAGGTATAAAAAGCACTCTATTCCCAAAAAGAATTGTGTAGATACTTTTTTTACCACGCACTGTGTCACGGATAGTCTTATTTTTAATTTTTTCAAAGATTGTAGTATTAGTCTTATTTGAATTTACATCTTGGTATGAATAGTAGTTTTGTGGATAATATAAAGCTATTTCATCATATGAGGGTAGTGGATGAACCTTCTCAAGTTGGCATCTAGAACATTCAAGTATCGTAAATATATTTTTTGTATTAGTATGGTTTACATCAATTCAATTGCATTGAAATCACATACTTCATCCACATATTTCACATATCACATCTTTTTCTTGCATTGATTCATTATATTATGTAAATAATTATTTGTTTCCCTTTTGAATATATTGAATTGGTAGAAGATATAGACTATATAATAATCATAGTATGCATCATATCAAAGCACACGGCAAAAACAATAGTAAGTTAATAGCTTTTGAAATGTATGATTGTGATAATTTTTTCCCTGAAAGAATTTGTTTATCAAGTTGTATGTATTCAATGTAATATATTGTTGTGAAACAACTAATAATAGCTCCTCGTACGGGTTGAAATCATCATATAGTTAATATATTCCCCTTATGTTTATTTAGTATTATTTTATCTGCTTTAGATAATGTGGTTGATGATATATATCATTTTGTATCCATATCATAGAGCATTTGAGTTCTGTCTATATCATTGCTAGCAAATCATATATCTGCAACAGTTACTGGTGAAAGAGATCATAGGTCTGTAAGTATTTTTTTATTATATTCTAGATTTTGCTTTTTATGTAATCAATCTCTCATTGCTAGTAGTACATTCATTAATAATCCCTTTTTGCCAGATCTTATTGTAGTCAAAACCCCATATGTAATATAAAAGATTAATACTGCTACAAATGTAGGGTATAGTGACTTGTACTTTCTAATTGTCCATATTTGATTTCTTAGTGAAAAATATATCCAAGATCAACTATTATTGCCTGGTTTAATATATGGATGGTAGTATCTTTTTGAAATAATATGTTTTTTGTATCAGTTTTTTTTGATAGCATACTCTAATCTAACTCTCCATTCTAAATCTTCACATCTAAAATAATATCTAGGATCTAATACTCATGCGATTTTTAAAAGTGATGTAGGGTAACATGCATATTGTACATACCATGAATGGTCTCATCATGTATTAATTGGCGGTTGTATAAATATGACATCATGTGGATGAGATATGCTATGTCATATAGTAGATAAAATTGTATCTTTGTCATATAACAAAATATCATCTTCAATGACAACTACATGACTATATCATTCTGCAATAATATATTCTAATCACAATGCGTATCAACCTGCAGATCCAACATTTTC
>JAYTKZ010000100.1:0-3510 GCA_043729885.1 bacterium | reverse complement strand
TGAAAGAAACAATTGATGGTGTATGAACAAAGGTTCAGATTTATCAAAATCAATTTGAACATATGTTCAAAGAGTGGGAAGTAGGTAGTTTAGCTACTGATGCATTTAGAAATACAGCTATAGATTTATGGACGAGAATGTTAATGGATTTAATTGCTATGAATGCAGATGATTTGAGAAATGGTGAAATTGCAATTGGTGTAACAGACATTATAGATATCAATTTTCTTGTATGACCAAAACCGGAAAAAGATAAAAGAAGATGAAATATATTACAAGAGACATTGTCAGAAGCGTTTAAGGAAGTAATTAAAATTACTCGTATTGCCATTACTGCATGAGAAACAGCAGTACTTGGTGAGTCTCCAAAAACATCTCGTTTATATAAACTTATTGAAAATGATGCTAAGAAGATAAAAGATATTTTAACAGAGTATATAGATACTACTGCTAATGTAACTCGTAATAATAAAATAGAATCTATCTTACGCGAACAAGAAGAATATGTTACTGCTATGAAAAAAGAAATACATTTTAATATTTGATGAACAGCATTGTGATTAAAGACTGCTCAAAACCTTCTAAAGCTAGAAGACGAATCATATAGTATTGTCGCATTGCATGAAACTCCAAAGAACTGAATTATTGGTCCAAGATCAAATGGTATTACGAAGATCAGAGAAGATATGGAATCACTTTTATGAGAATGATGGGAAAATAAAGATTTCTCAGATTTTATAGATGTGCTATGAGATGAGAAAGCTAAGAAAATAGATGAGACAGTACGAGATACATGTAAAGGGAAGAAGATGTGGGAGATTGCCACATGACAAACAACAGTTTTTAACCCATTTGTTGCTAATACAGTGCTTGGAGGGCTTAATGGTACACCAATAGCAAGAGTAGTAAAATTGATTCACGTTACATGAAACCCTCTCAAGAAAATAGTAGAGTGAGTAGGGGATAGTAGTTACAAAGTTGAAATGGATATGAGTAGAGCACAAATACCTCAAATCATTGCATTGCTACAAATTGCATATGATATGGATGATACTGCTGCTATGAATAAGTGGAATATGTGAGTACCATATGTTTTGGTGGTACATCCTGATGATGTTCATACTATTTTATCAGTAGCTCATGAACATAATATTGCAGCACAAGTAGTATGAAAAGTGGAGAAAAGCCATTTGTTTGATGATAATACAAATACAATTCAGTGAGTAGGTATAGGTAATACTACTGTTACTTTCTAATATTCCTTATATCTATAATACTTATTTGTAATACGTCAACATATATGTCTCTTTCGGGAGGCATTTTTTTGTGATTTTTTGCATATGTAATTTATCTTTATATACTTGAAGAGTATTTATATTACACATGCTATATCAATGAATATGGAAGTAATCAAGCCATTTGAAAGTTCAGAATCAATGTTCAAAAAAGGGAATCTTTTTGAAGCTATTTTTGGTGGTAAAATGAAAGAGTTGTTGGATAAAGTTTCAAAATTTTTATGAGTAAAAAATAATAGTGTAGATACAAATACTGGTAATAATTCGAATGCTAACACATCAAATACAAATGAGACTACAATAGAAAAGGTATCTATCCCTACTACAGCAGTTGAATCAAAACAAGAAATATTGTGAGATATGACTTATTTAGCAGCTAAATATCCTGGGCAAGCATGGGCAAAGAATAATAACCCATCTGGGATTACAATGCCTATGAGTAGTGAATTACGTAGTAAGTTAGATGAAGCGTGAATTACATATAGTGTTGGATCAAAAAGACCCAGTAATGAGTGATGAAATTATGTAAAATTTAATACTATGGATGATTGAATCCGTGCTAAAATAATAGGATTAAAGAAGTGAAATAAAATTGTTAGAGAACGTTTAGCAAAACGAGTCTGACACAAAGATATGGCAATGAATTATAAATATGCAGATTGAATTATAAAAGATGCATGAATAGATTGAAATAAAAAATTTAGTGAATTGTCTGATGCTGAAATGGATAGATTAGCGATGAAGCAAA
Source organism: bacterium (assembly GCA_043729885.1). Taxonomy (GTDB): domain Bacteria; phylum Patescibacteriota; class Gracilibacteria; order Absconditabacterales; family Absconditicoccaceae; genus JBDHUW01. The sequence continues at coordinate 1,467 of JAYTKZ010000100.1, read as the reverse complement.
TTAAACAAGAAAGTCGTGGATTATATGATGAACTTATAGCAAAACACGTCACACCAATAGCAAGTAATATTGCATAATACTATTTACCTTCATATATGTATTCAAATGGCAACAAATGAAACCCTCAAAGATCTCAATATTGATGTTAATGCAAAACTCGATAATACTTCAGAAGTTAAAATTAACATGAAGAAATTTTTTGATGAAACTGAAGTAACAACTGAAACAGAAGCTGCATTAAATCCGCTCTTGGAAGACATTAAGAATGATTCTAAATTTGATGAAAGATTAGAATCAACAGTGAATAAATCTCATGTAACTGCGCTTCTTGAAGCTATGAAAGCAAAGTTAGATTCTGATGGATATAAGAGTGTCTATCAAAACTATGGTCATACTATTACATTCGCAGTGCAAAGTGCATTGAGAATTATGTGATTTAATTTGCCAAAAGAGAATATTGATGGTGAATATGGACCAGAAACGTGAGACGCTGTTGAAGCTTTCCAAAAATGGAAATGACTCACTCCTGATAGGGATGCATGACCATTAACACTTGCTGAAATGCTGAAAGTCACATTGGAAGCAAAGTATGATGGGTCTGTAGCTCCTGTAACAGCAAAAACTGAATGAGATAATGTAGAAGTATGAAAAGATTTTTATACTAATAATACTGTGGCAAGAGAAAAGACATTAGGTGAAGTAGTAAATAAGGTATATGTCGTGGAAAAAATAGAAGATGTCCCTACTACAATCCAAGAAAATACAATTATAGAAATAGGTGATTTTCATTTCTTCTCAAATGGTAAAGTATATGAATATAGTAAAGATTGAAATTCTATTATTCGTAGAGGTAATAGGAGCGAGTTAGATGCTACTGGGAAGTGGAAAGAAGCAGTAGAAGCACCAGTTAATACAGAAATAGAAGATCTCGAAGCTGAACTTCCAAAAGTACAATATGATTTGGTAAAGAAAGAAATTCTTGACCATGCTACATTACCAAAGTATTATGAAAACAAGGTATCTGGTGCTAAAGGCAATCCTTACTTATCTCTCAAGACAGATACATTTCCTGTTCGTATAGTGACGCTTAATGTATCACTATATATTGATGCAGAATGAGTTGTTGATACAAAAAAATTCTTAGCAGATGCAAAGAAAGAAAGTGATAAGTTGATTGCTGATGAAACAGCTGATAAAAACTATAAAGCTTCTTTAGAAAAAGAGATTGTTATATTGAGAAAGAAAGCATATGGATTTATAGATTTATTCACAAAAGAGGAAATAGCGGTTATGCCTAAAAAAATAAAAATAGCTTATACAAATTTCTTCTCAATGTTTAATAATGAATGAGGCGCAAAGATTGATATTGCAGGTACTGCATATACAAAATTTACTGATGCAAATAAATCTTCAATTCAAATAGGTTTAGATTTTGATAACGATAAAGATACACAAAAATTAGATAAG
>JAYTKZ010000099.1:0-2970 GCA_043729885.1 bacterium | reverse complement strand
AGAAGGTATCGTTTTTGATACAATAGCATTTGCTCAATTAGCACGAATATATCATGCTTCATATCATGTTGTATTTACTCATATTCATTTTTGTCATACAACAATATTATTTTCAACAATTGCGTATATTTTATTACCCAGTGAAAATTGACTCTCTAATCATTTAATACTATCTCAAACTGTATTACTTGCAATTCTTATTGGCCAACCACTATTTTTGAGATATAAAGCTTGAGCAAGTTGACCAATAGTATCATCTCACAACACGCTTACAAAAAAATCAGTTGGTAGAACAGCATATTGACGCCCAACAGGAGATGCATATGGGTTAGCTTGTGCTAATTTAGCAAATCAAGCAGCGCGTGACGCAGAATAACCAGCAACAAGAGCGTTCTGAGCAGCTAGAGTAGCATTGTATTCGTCTATCTTAGTTTGTAAATATGTTATAATTGCTTGTTTTATTTCATCGACAGATTTGAGTAACAATCAATTACTATCACGCTTAAATATTTCTACATTATATAAATTTGGATATTGTAGTGATATATTTTGTCATCAATATGATTGAAATGAAATATATCTTTTTACATCTATAGGCCTATCTTTTGTTGTAATATTCATAGCATCGATTTCTTCTTTTGTTGGAGATGTATGTTTGATAGTACTATCAATTGATTTATACACTAATCTTTCTTTACAAGTTGTAGAGTCATCATATTTAGTTGCTGCTGTTCATACAACCTGAATATCTTTAGTCCCAGGATCTGCCATAATAGTAAAGTAATCATAGACAGAAGATGGTACAGGATTTCTAGTGCTACATCGTGGGAAATCAGGTAGTTGTCAACCCAATCCAAAAGGTCAGCCACTTGGACCAGGAGCTACTTGTATCATACGTCAAAAAGTATTTGCCGCCGCTGCATTTGTTCATGCCGTATTTCCAGTAACTACCATTCTTGCTCCCGCTAAATCAAACAATGCTCATCAGATTGTACGATCGTAAGATGGATTAAACGCTAATTCCCATGAATCATACTTTAATCTCATTGTATTTCAGTCTACATTTGTTGGACTATTTCCCCCTCGGAAAAGTGCTATATATGTATCGAGTGAGTAGTTACCATTACTTTCTCTTCAGCAATGTTTTCTTCGATATGTATAAGCTTTTGAATCATCCAATGCCTTCATTGTATTATATCATCTTGATGCAGAAATTTGTTGATTTGTAATTCAAAATGCCGCTCCAACTCATCTTAAATGGCTATCTGTAGTGTCTAGAACAGCTCATCATCGTCATATTCACAGTGCTACTGAGCTTCAAGTATAGTTTCAATATGTACCTCTAAACCATGTTGTTTCACTAGCATTTTTAATATCCCAAGAATTTTTCCCAAAGTAAAAATTTTCTTGTTTAATATCCATCTTGATTGGCAAGACAGGAACATTTAATATACATTTAAATTTTTCACGCACTAATGGTATTGGAATATCTAACGCCCATTTTTCGTTATTAATCTTTTTATCTATAGTATTTTCTAACAATGTATTAATAGTTTGTAATGTGAGAGATGTTTGTTGATCTATAAAAGATGTTTTAGTAATATGTGTACTAACATTTGTTCATGTCCATCTAGCACTTGTTTCTATTTCATTTGAAATATAATCTCAATATTCTGCACTAAAAATTGTTTCATATGGTTTTACTTGTTGATTAATTGATTGCCCCATAATCAATGTAGGTATATCGTCTCCATTTCATATTTTACTCAGTGCTTGTTGTCATTGACTGGCTTTATCACTCAGGTTACTACTCCATACTTTTAAAGCATCTGTATATGCGTTTGTAGTACTTGAAGACTCATCATTTGGATCTGTAAGTCATTGTGTTTCTGATCAAACATTTTGAAGTACTTTGATAGCTTCCTTATTATTACTTTCTTGTAGCAATGAAAACAATACTGGTGAATATCTATGGTATGTTAAATCTTCATCAAATAATTGTCATTTTAAATACAGTGGTACATTTTGTTCAGTAAATGTTTTTTCTTGTCTATCGAAATCATCAAACCAAAACTTTTGATCTGCAAATAATTTAGGATCTCTAGCATAATCCTTTAACTTATCAAAGTATATATTATAATCATCTACTTTAGTAAATTTTATTAACCCATGGATTAATTCCTGACGATTATCAGGAGTAGCAGTAGTGGGTACAAAATATTTACTATCTAGATTATATACATATTGTGGCTTTTCAATATCTGTATATGGCAAAACACTTGGGAAGATATATGATTCTTTTTTTACTACCGGTAGAGGAATATCTCATACAAGAATTGTTCATATCAAAGTTGATGGAGTATCTTTTTCTCATCAGTGATATAAATTACTCAATATCTTTTGTATATCAGTTGCTTGTATTTTTGATGTATCAACAGGGAAAACTAATACTTTAGTTCTTTCAAAACGTCATTGAATATATTGCAGAGTATATCGTTGTAAATTTGCTTTAATTGTTTCATAAATATTTTGTTCTACAAACATAGCAACTAACTTATTTTCTTCTACTGGTCATGCTGCTTCTACTTCTGATGAAGAAAAAAGTACCCAATTACTAAATGATTGAGTTACTAATAAGACTAACACAATGATACCACTAATGATTTTTTGTTTCTGCATGATTGATTTTTTCAATCGGAATATATGCTTAATAGATAGGGAAAACTATATATATTGCAAGAGTATAATTAGGTGATTATGAGTCTAAACAAGCGACAATTTGCTATAATTTGTTATTGTTAATTTGTATCGATTTATCACTGCAAACTTATCTGATTTGTCATTGCGATCGAAGCGAAGCAATCTATACTTTTATCCAATCTTCACCAGGAAAAATTTGATATAAAAAAACTACCATCCGCAAGAAAAATTAGAAATCTACGATATTGACTATCCTAGATCCCTCGACTT
>JAYTKZ010000098.1:0-2598 GCA_043729885.1 bacterium | reverse complement strand
GTATATTTGTGCTTTGCAAGCTGTTGTAACAATGAGTTTACAGCCAAAGTACCATCTCACAAAGGTAAATGTGTTTTCCCTGTTCAGCTTTTATCTGATGCATAAATCACTGATATATATTGTTTAATATTTTCTAGCTTCCTCAATACAATTGTATCTCGTGAATCTTCACTAATAGAAGAGACATCTAATCAAAGCATTCAATGATATTTTTTAATAATTTCTACAATACTTGAAAAACGATATTTTGGGAATACTGGAAGCAAAGTCATAGATGTTGACTCAGGCGTTATGATGGCAAATTGTAAATCTGGGAATTGCTCTTTTCGTTGTGGAATTCAGTCTGTAATAAGTCTAAATGACCTAATATTAAAGTAACTTGGTGCATTGAAAGCTATTACTTCTGCTGATACTTCTTGTGCAAGGATAAGTGCTTGTTCAATTTCTTTAGCGCTTACCTCAGTTGAAGTTTGAATAATTTTTACTGGAAGTTTATATTCAGCTATTAACTTTTTTACATACTTACTATTCCAAGCATCAAAATTTTTCCACATTGCCAAATCAATACCATCAAAACCAAGTTCGGCCGCTGTATCAAAAATATAATCTAATCCATATCATGGTAATGTATCTGTACTTAGTACTATTGTAGGTTTTTGTAGAGTCATTCTTGAAAACCATATATAAAGACACTTTTTTCTATTGATGTTGAGGTGAATTGCAACCTGAAATAGTGATATGTCCTACTGTCATTGCGAGTTGCAACGAAGCAATCTATTTCTATTCTTGGATTGCTTCGTCGTTTTACTCCTCGCAATGACAATACCTATGCTCTATACTCTAGTGTAGCTTCATATACCTCACCTACTTTCTCCGCCACTTCTTTAATCACAAACCTCGGTTCTGATTGCGAACTGTATGCTCGACTTGATGGGTTATATACTATGATTTGCTGTAGATTTGACCGATCAAAGAATAATCATCTATTTGTTGTTAGAAGCTGTTTAATTTCTCCAGATTTTATACCCCAATATATTTTTGCTTTTTGTACTTGTGTCATTCATCAGTGCAATATAGCTGTATCAGAGCTAATACTATCAACAGGATGGATTTGTGTTAACGTCCATAAGTCTGGGAAAATAATACATGTCTGAGCACAATCTACTTTTTTAAGAGCTTTTTTTGGTAATCTAGCCTCCAATCAACTTGGAATAAATAGTGATACTACATGTTTATAACTACTAAAATAGTGCTTAACCATCCAATGTATTATCTCAATGCTTTGAGCTGAAAGTAATTGTTTATATGCTTTTATAGGTGAAATAAATATATACTCCTTCATTTGTTGTTTTTTATATAATTGTGGAAATTCAATATTCTTTCATAAACATACAAAAAAACCATTTGTATCACTCAGTAGATCTCATGCTTTAAATCATGAAACTGCTGACCAAATTACAGTATCGTATCATTGCATACCTGTTAGAGCTAGGAAAAACATTATTCGTTTTCTTCATCAGACAAATTTTTCTCCAAAAGAGAGTCTTGTGCTCATTCAAAAATGGCTTGTGTCACTAATGTTAGATCTTCTGGTGGAAGGTCTACATCTTTAAGAATATTTTGAATTTTTGATAATTTACTGTTTTCAATATCAGCAATTTCTTTATCTCATACTGTGAATTGAATATCTTGTGTCATTGATAGTGAATAGTGAATAGTAAATAGTGAATAGTGATTGGTTGATAGTAAGAATAGTTTTTTTGTATATATTCACAATTGCTTTTTTAGGTTAAAAGTTGACATTGTAATGAAAGTATGTTTTGGTATAATTAAGGAGTCATCATTAACAATTCAAAAAAATCTAAAAAATTTTGTATGAAGAAAATACTCGTACTCTTCTTGGTGTATATATCAATTCTGCAATCTGTAAATGGGCAGAAAAGACAGACTTATCAAGATTCTGCAAGAGCTGCAAAAGATAGTGCTAAATTATGGTTGAAAGCATATGATGCAGGTGCAATAAATGTACTTAAAAGATTAAGTGCTGAAAACAATACTGTATGTGATTTAAAGTATCTTGTACAGGTACACAAATCTGAAGGGATTTATTTTACCCGTTGGGGTAAAGCAAACTGGTATGGTATTAAAAGGGATACTGTAGATGGTGTGAGAGGCCTTATGATTACCGCATCATTTGACCTAAAACCTGGTGAAAAATTTGAAGAAGCAATGAAGTTGCCCCTTTTCGTACATTTGAACAATAAAGGGAAATGGGTAGTTGATGTTTACATGTCTGACTTCTGCTTTTGCGAAAGTCCATGTGATGAAGAAGAGCTACCAAAAGTAAATAAAAATGATTATTAAAAATTTAAACAAAAGTATATGTCACCAGTGATCAAAAACTACATCCCGAAGAAGGGAGAAAAAGTATCAAAAAAGAAAAAAGTATCCCGTCAAACAATATTACAGTTTCTGATGTCTCAGAATTGTACCTCTGCGTATGATGGACTTGTATATAATCAAGTAAGTCCGGAGTATGCAAAGATAGCAACTGAAGAAATTGTAGTGCAGCTATTCAGGAATTATGATTGGAAAGTA
>JAYTKZ010000097.1:0-19153 GCA_043729885.1 bacterium | reverse complement strand
TAATTTACCTGATATATTTGTGAGAGATACTGTAATGAATATTACCAGAAGGGTTACAGAAAATGTCTTTGGTAAGGGTGTTAATGGCCGGTCTTATAGATGATACATATCTGATAATGGGAGATATGTGACATTCTATAGTTCTGCAAATAACTTAGTTTTAAACGATAAAAATGAACAACGAGATGTATTTGTAAAAGATATAGTTACATGAATTGTTACAAGAATAAGTGTTGATGATTCGTGAAATGAGGCAAATGGATACTCAGAGTCTTTAGCTATAACTAGTAACGGGAGATATGTATTATTTTATAGTTCTGCAGATAATTTAGTACCCAATGATACAAATGAACAATATGATATTTTTGTTAGAGATATGATTAATAATACTACAATTAGAGTTAGCGTAGACAGCAATTGAAACGAATCTAACGCTTATTCTTATGGAGATATTATATCTCCAGATGGAAGATATGTTGTGTTCCATAGTTCTGCAGATAATTTAGTGCCAAACGATACAAATGGGCAAGATGATGTATTTGTAAGAGATATAGTTGCAGGTACGACTTCAATTGCTAGTGTGAACTCTAGCTGAAATATCTGAAATGGATTTTCTAAACCAGTAGCAATTACTCCAGATGGTAGGTATGTTTTGTTTATATCATCTTCAAAAAATTTAGTCCAAGCTGATATAAATAATTCAAATGATGGCTTTATTAGAGATATGATAAACAATACTACGCATATGATTACTGTAAATAGTGCTTGATGAGTAAGCAATAGTATTTCATATATTAATAATAGAAAATCAATTTCTCTTGATGGTGAATATGTAGCTTTTAGTAGTTATTCAAATAACTTAGTATGAAATGATACGAACAAACAACTTGATATTTTTATTAATCAATGGAAAATATTGCTAAATAAACAACCAGTAATTGATTATCCATCCAATGAAGAAATTCTAAATACTTGAAATATATATATATACGGATCAGCAGAGAGAGGAGCTAAAATCTTTCTTACATTAGGATGAACAACTTATTTGTGAATGGCAAATAATTCATGAAAATGGTTATTTGAGTTTACATGATTAAAAACTAATACATACAATATAGAAGTATCTCAATTGCTAAAATGAGAATCACAATTGAGTGCTGTCTCAAAATCTTTATTTTCAATAGAACCTATTAAATTAATTGATATGTCTAATCCCGTGAGACCAATAATCGAAGTTTTACCAAGTGCATCAATAAAAATTATACAGATTAAGTCTACTACATCAAACATAGCAATAAAGGAGGCAATAGTACAAACAAGCTCTGTAACTATAGGACAAAAAGTACGTATTATGACAATAGAAAATAAAGTATTTCAGACCAAAGAGAAATGTTATACTCCTAAATCAGTAGTAGATATTACATTAGGAAGTATTAAAACAAATAAAGATTTACTTGTATATCAAGCATTATTAAAATCTTATGATTTATCTATATTTAGCAATACTGATGACTTTAAACCACAGAATTGATTAAAAAGATACGAAGCAGCAAAAATATTTACGAATTTTGCAAAATATGTGTTATGTAGAAAACCAGTTAGCGTGTATAATAATGAGTATTCAGATATTGAAAATATAGATAAGACATTGAAGCCATATATAATTCAAGCATATGAATATGGTATTTTTAAAGGTACAAAGAAACAGTTTAGACCATTAGATAGAATGAGTAAAAAAGAATTTATAGCTTCTCTGATGAGAATGTTTATGAATGTAAATATGGATATATATTGGTTAGGTAATGATTGGGATATGAATTATGTTGCAGCATTTAATGAGTATGGATTAGATAATATAATATGAAACAATCAAGAGATAACTAGATATGATGTAAGTAAAATATTGTATAAATTATATTATAATACAACATACAAATGGACTAATAATGGATATGTGTTGCCATAAGTTAGGGACTAAGAATTAGGCACTAGGGACTAGAAAAACTAGAATTATCATACTCTTGAAGCGACTGCTATCCCTGCACATCTACCAGTTGCCCAACATGATTGGAAATTAAATCATCAAGTTACTGCATCAATATTTAGAACCTCTCATGCAAAAAAGAGTCATGAACATAATTTACTTTCTATTGTTTCTTGATTCACTTCGTCTGTGTTGACTCATCACGCTGTGACAAATTCATCTCAAGGTCTACGAGCTATCAAAGTTATAGGAAATCCATTACCAAGTAATTTTGCTATTAGTTTTCTTTGATCACGAGATATATTACTAATCATAGTTGTTCAATCTATTTTGAATTCTCACAGAAATAATTCTACCCAGCGTTTTGTAAATTCATATCATAAAACTGTTGAAAGTTGTTTTTTTGCCTCGATATTGGCTTTCTCATCTAGTCGTTGACCCCACCAATGCTCATTGCGATCAGCAAATGGCACTAAGTTCACTTTATGTGTTTCGTGTGAAGAAATTGGTATATATGGTATATGAGAAGAGTATGTGAAAGTTACTGGTCATGATATTCAAAAATGAGTGAGAAGAATTGGTCAAACTACTGAGACCGGTCTCTCTGTGATAGTTTCTTTATTTTTGTCAACTTTACTAATATTGTTATTTGTATCTAAAGAGACCGGTCTCAACATAGCTTTTGGAAAGCTGATTCATGAACAATCTTTGATTCGTTGTTCTTCAACCAAGAAACTATTTAATGATGGTCATAGAGCAGTAGTGGTATGTCAAAATACTTTTGAGAAATCATATCATTCACCAGATGATCATGTATGCGCATATGCATTTCATCATGTAGTGATGACGACGATATCGAAAGTATATTCTTGTAATGGAGTTTTGACAATGAATTCTTCAGAGACCGGTCTCTCTATAGATCATTCTAAGTTTTTGTCAACTTTACTAATATTGTTATTTATATCTAAAGAGACCGGTCTCTTGATACTAGAAACACCTTCCTGGAAATGAATATGTGTTGATCATGATTTCAATATTTTTTCAAATATTCCTACAATATCATTCCCGTTATTACTTTGAGGGAACACACGCATATCATCTTCACATTTGAGAGGTACACCATGCTCTTCACACCAAGCATACATTTTACGAGGACCAAACTGTCACATCGAATAAGCAATAAAATCCCGTCAACGAGTATATTTTTTTTGCAGATCTTGTTTCTTGTAAAATCAAGTAGTTACATTACATCTTCATCATCAACTAATACGAACTTTTGTTCAAAGCTCTTTATTTTTTTCGAATATGTGAATTTCAGCATTCTCTGTATGTTCTATTATAGTAGCAGCTACCATCATACCAGCTGCTCATCACCCTATAATCGCAATACGTTTTTTCATTATTTGTTATTGTAAAGCCTATCTGATTTATAGAGGAGATAGCTAAGTAAAAAATATCATCAAATGGTGAAAAGAATTCATCAAATAACTGGAGAGTATGTAAGTGAAATATTATAAAAAGAGTGCAGTAATATTCATAGTGAATATGCTATAATATAACTTAAAAAACTTGTTTTTGCATATCTCCATAATATGTATCAAATTGTCCCTGTAAATATTCCATGAAGTAGCGAGATTGTAATAGATCTGGCAATAAATTGGCCAATAGATCATGCAGCTATGAAATATACAATATTTTCAAAGAGCGCAAATCCAAGCCCTGCAAGAATACTAAATATAATGATATCGCTTTTGTAAAAAGTATCATGTGATGAAAGAGATTGAGAACTTGCTGTTTTGAGCACTTCTTCTCATGTTGCCTTGAGAATAATAAGTCAAATTCATGCTCAAGCAAATACTATTTCTGCTATTCAAGATATGACTGCAAGTATCGTAAGAGTACTAATAATAAATGTCCATCGTCGTTGTCTTTTTGCTGCGAAGAGTATTGCAATGATTCATCAAATTATTGCTATGTAGATACTATATGTAATTGAGTTTGTTTTGAAAAGTGTCGTAATATAGGGTTGTATAATATATGTGAAACAAAGAAGTGAACTTGCAACTAGCAACCCCATAAGTAAAGTATATCAAAGTATTTTTCTTTTCACTTCTTTTTGTGGGAAAATTCTATTCACTATTCGTACTTGAATATTGAGTAAGAGAATGCTGAGGATAATAACTGTAATGATTTTGAAAACTAATATCATATTTATACATAGTAGCTAGTAGTTAGTAGTTAGTAGTCAGAAATGGTTTTTTACCACTAGCTACTGACTGCTGCATACTGACTACTGTAGTAATAATCATTTTACCCTCAAATTGCAACAATGATAACGATATATACAGACTGAAGTAGTATTTGAAACCCAGGTCCATGAGGATGGTGAGTTTTGATATTGAAAAATTTGCAACTATGAATCAAGAATGATACTGGTATCTCATGATGAGAAGACTGGACAACCAATAATAGAATGGAATTATCTGCTGTAATAGAAGCATTGAAATGGTTGAATACAAACTGACATACTAACGCACCAACAACTCTCTATATGGATAGTATGTATGTACACAATGGTATTGAAAAATTCTTAGCATCTTGGATTGCAAGAGGATGGAGATTAGCAAATAAAAAACCAGTTCTCAATAAAGATCTATGGATGGAATTAAATACGTTATTGCCAACTTGTCCTCAGATTACTCGAAAATGGGTGAAAGCACATGCTACAAGTAAACATAATAATGCAGTTGATAGATTAGCGAGAGGGAAGGCATTGTCTATACAAAAAAACCTACCTAAGAATTTTAACCCTCCAATAGCGCTTGATATGAATACTCAAAAACCACTTTTTTTCTAAATATAATATAATAATATTTGACAAATCATACTAATTATATATAATATTAGTATTTATTATATGTTTTGTCTTATACATGGTAAAATTTGCTTTGTGGACATATGCATGATTGTGAATCATGACAGGAGCATGATTGTGGTATTATTTTGCACACTAATTTATTCACACTGATTATATGCGTATACGAATAAGTATACTAGTCTTTTTAAATTTTTGCGCGTTTTTTTCTCCCGTTACTTTTTCTGAATCAAGACGATTACCTGGTTGATCTGCATATTTTAGTGCACAAACTATTCGTACAACCCACCAATGGGATGTTATACGAGAGAAACTTAACCTTTCAATTCATCAATTAGCAAATGGTAACCATGCAAAAAGTATGGCAATTCGTGCGTATTTGTATCAATATTGTTGAGAACAAGCAAGAAAATATATGCAAGAATCAGATATAGATTGAAGATGATTAAAAGTATATCAACAATACACATATCTCCAGACACAGTTATATCAATACTTACAACCTACAGTACAGAAAATTCGTGTAATTATGAATGATAAAGATATTTCTTTTACTATTGTTCTTTCTCATTTACAGTCAAATGATACTAATTTATTATATTACTACTGAACAATCCCTCAAAGGTATATAGATACTGTTTTCTTTACTGATATTGCAATAGTCAGTGAATGATTACGTCGTTACAAAACTGCTAATGGTACATACCCAGTATCTTTATTAGATTTAATTACATATAAATTTATCCCTTCGAATGTTAGATTATCAAATAAAAAGATAATATATAGAGCATATAATATACCAGATATAACTATATACTCAAAATTACCACCTCAAAAATATATTTTACTACAGCCATGATATATTATGCTATATCAAGCCCAGTATAAAAATAATATTGAATATATAGATACTCTAGAAGCTGTTCGTAACAAAGTTCGCACATATGATTTTTGAACTCGAGCAAAAATTAAAAAAATACCTCTTCAAGATGCTTGAAAAGGTATTTGATGGAAAATAGATATTCCTGACTCTATAAATTAGAGAATCTTATCGATAATTCCGTATGCAAGTGCATCTTCAGGAGACATCCATTTATCTCTTTCCATATCACTTTCAACTTTTTCAAATGGTTGACCAGTTCTATCTGCCACAATTTGTGTTAGTTTCTTTTTGAGTTTCAACCCTTCTTCAACAGCAATTCGAGTATCTGTTACAGTTCCTTGAGCTCCATGTGATGGTTGATGAATCATAATTCTACTATTTGGAAGTGCATATCTTTTCCCTTTTGTTCCTCATACTAAGTACATAGATCCCATAGAGGCAGCTAATCCAGTACAAATAGTAACACAATCACATTTGATATGTTGCATTGTATCAAAAATTGCCATACCACTATATACATCTCAGCCTGGTGTATTGATATGTATTATTATTTCTTTGTCTGGATCTTTCTTTTCCAAAAATAGTAATTGTGCAACCACAGAATTAACTACATTTGATTCAATTACATCTCATATAAATATAATTCTATCCTCTAATAGACGAGAGTATATATCATACACTCTTTCACCTTGAGGTGTTTTGTCAATGACTGTAGGTATTAGTACCATGATTTTGTAAAGATAAACAGTTAAAAAGATAAGCAGATAAACACATTGAGTTTATCCTGTTTAACCACTTATCCTCTTTATCTTTTTGTTGTACAAATTCAACTTGCTTTTTTGAGTATGTTTGATAGGGTAAAAGGTATATTTAAATATCTCTACAATAGTATGAAAAAAAAGTGATTCACATTATTAGAAATTATCTTTTCATTGGTTGTTTTTTGAATTATTTTTTGAGTATTGTTCTCGTTATTTTTGCGTATTATAAATACAAAGTCTAATATTGAAGCTAGACAAATGCTAGTACAATCATCCTATGATATAGTAGAGCAGTTAAATATGAAGATTCAAAACTATACAATCGACTATGAAGAATATTTCAACAGAACAATGGTATGATGTAGTACTGCTTTACAATGAAATACATTTGTTTGGGACTCTTGAGCACAAGCTGGTCATTGTGCTAAATGGACTAAATATGGAAATGGGACTCCACTAATAAATGGCTGAGTTTATGTAGCATGAGAAAGTCAACATAAACTCTATTATTGTTCTTCAGATATATGAGTATTAACGGAAGAATGATGATTGTTAGTTTCAAATGGAGAATGAAATTGTCGACAATCCCTGTTTACTAATTATGTGTGAAGTTTGAGTTATGCTAGTAATGGTTGAGCATTTCTTCAACCTTACTGACAGTATAAAAATATGTTTATTGACATAAAAGCAGATGTAGATGATCAACCTGTGCGTGCATGAGATGAGGATGATACAGATATTTGAAGCTGATCTGTTGCAATCGTTGATAATAGACATATTAAAGAATTATATGTAATATCATCAGATAAAAGAAAAAGATTATTTTTTAGAAGAAAATTGCTTGCAACATGAGATTGGAATGGTAATTGAGTAATAGACACAGACAATGAAAAATTATATGCTATACAAATGTTGCAATTGAAAGCGTTTGATGCGTGACAAAATCATAATTTTGATGCATTAACATATAGGTGAGTATTTGATGGAAACACAGATACATGGGCATGTGACTTTAATGCTGGATTCAAATGTAATTGAGTTTCATTGTGATGAGTATATAATTGATACAATATACCACTTAATCGTGAAGATGGATGGATTAATATCACTAACTCAAATATTAGCATCTCAGATTGGAATATTATTATTTACCCAATAAAAGATCCAGAATTCGCTTGGTGAGAACCACAATATCAGACCAATCCATATATTAAATTGTATTTAAAAACAACTATTTATTGAGAGAATTGGATATGAAAAGTTGGAAAAGATAATATTGAAGATGTAATCTTTGATTTACAAACGACGTTGAATGTGAAATCAAATTACTAGCATACTTCGTATGCAGGGAATAGGTATTAGGGACTAGGGATTAGAAAAAGAAAAAACAGGGATATTACTTCCTGTTTTTAAAATTCGACAAACAAAATTACTCCAATCAGAGATTTTTTTAGATTATAGGAAATTTGAAAAAAGCTATTATGACTATAATCTTTCAATCTTCCTCACTTCGAATTTTCTTCTTTACAAAAATGTAATCAGAAAACTCTTGTTCAGAGAGATTTTTTGCAAAAAAGCAGTCAAAAGAGCCTCGTTCAGAGGCATTTTTTTACTACTCCCTAATACCCAGTCCCTAGTCCCTACAAATTTATTTTATAAATTTGTTCTTTATATACCCATCTACTACTTTTCAAACAGAAATTCAATAGTCTTTGTATGTAAGTACTACATACTTATTATCATTGTTCACTATTCACCATTCACTATTTACGAGTATATCACCTCATTCACTATATTTTTGTAATACGTCTTCGGGAAGAGATAATCTATTTTTAGTAGCAAGATGACCTAAACAGTTACCCAATCAGTGAAGTGGGATAAGTTCATCTTTATTCCATTTGAAAATTGGTACTCATGTTTTTTCGGTACGAATTTTACCATGTAGTTGTAAATACAGTGGAGAAGTTAGATAAATTTGTTTTTGAGAACTGATAAAAAAGTATTTAGTTGGATCTATATCTATGCCATAGTCATTGAGCAATACTTTTGAAATCTTTTCTTGTAATTTTGATGATATATCTAATTGAGAAGTTAATGTATTAGGTAACTGTGAATCTTTAATTTTTAATTCTAAATTTTTTCTAAATTTGGCAATAAAAAATCATCCAGTTTCTTGTATGTGAGGCCAAAAACGACATACCTTTTTAGCATTTTCATCAGAAAGTAGTTGTTTCCCTTCCCAGTTAGTAATTCATATTGATTTATTGTTAATCTCAATATGTTCTAGTTCAATACTTTCTCAAAAGATATCTAATGCATATGAAATCACTCATTCATTTTCCCAAGGGTTAATTGTACATGTTGAATATACTATTGTTCCTCATACTTTACATGCTTTGATAGCAGAAGAGAGTAACTCTTTTTGCAGATGAGCAATTTTATGAATATTTTCTTCACGCCATCGTTTAAATCCATCATCTGATTTAAACCCTGTTCATTCTCACGAGCATGGAGCGTCAACTAAAATATGATCAAAAAAGTTTGGTAATATATTTCACCAAGTTCCTCATTGAATACTAGTGACTGTACTATTATAGACTCAAATTCTATTAAGATTATATTGCAGAGGAATAATTCTAGAACTATTTACTTCATTACTAACTACATATCATCCCATATCACTTATTTGTACTGCTTTTCACCCAGGAGCAGAGCACATATCTAATACTATATCTCATTTTTTAATCGGTAAAAATTGTGCTGGTAGTGAAGCTGCTACTTCTTGAATATAGAAAAATCAAGCATTATGAAGCCAGTGTTTTCCCAATCAGCTACTAGTATCATCTCTTGTAATATAATATACATCCTTATTCTCAGTAAAAATTTGTTTTTGGAATGTTCGTCAGTACTGTTTCCCCATAAAGAGAAATAGATCTATGTCTATTTTTGATTTTATAATTTTAATGCTTTTCTCAAGTGAGTTTTGGTAACAAGAAAAATAGAGATTAATATCATCTTTATTGTTTTTTAATAGCTCAGAAATCATGGATTCGAATGTGTACATACGGAAATAGTAATGAATATTATTAGGAGTATAAATGCCAAGAAGCTAAAGGGCCAAGGGGCTTAAGGGTAATAAGTATATAATTCCTCTTTAGCTCCTTGGCTCTTCAGCCCTCTTTACTCATCTTCACCCTTAATTGCTTTTCTAATTTCACTGATTCTATAGCCTTTTTGAGAAATTTTGAGCATGATTTCATATCAATCTAGTCATTTTTTCTTGTATTTTTCAATTTCCTTGCGAATACGATCATGTACTCCTGCATTCATTTCTTCTTCTTTACTTCCCATAATTTCGTCGATTATATCCTTATCAACTCACTTATGGAGTAGTTTTGCTTTTACTAATGCTGGTAGTTTCCCTTTTTTAACTACTTCTGATTGAATATATAGCTTTGTGAACTGTACATCATTGATATATCATTTAGATTTCAAAAAATCTATAGTCCTGTCAATTTCAGGTTCTGGGTATTTTTTAGTATATAGCTTTGTTCTGAGTTCTTGCTCTGTTTTTGGATAAAGATGTATGTATCTTAGTGAATAATCTAGACTAGTAGCCATTAAAATGAAGAATTAAGAGTTAAGAATTGGATTTTTTTGTAATTCTAGTTAACTTACCTTCAGATACAAGTCATAGCTCTAAAATTGTACAAAAAACATATATTACACATATTTTATATAATATGTCTATTAAATTATTCTTGTATATTGTATTCTGTACTATGTAACTTTGTCTCATTTAAAAAAGTCAGTATTATTATTTCAAGCTTTATATTTCAACAAAAGCATGTAATGACAGAAACTTCAAAAACAAAGGATGCTAATAATCCTGAACTAACTCTAAATCCTAATGTTGTAGCTAATAATACAGCATCTGAACTGTCCTCGGAGACCACAAGTATTCAGAATGATTTAGATGATTTGATTAATTCTAGTATCAAGGATAGTGCTGTAAAACAGAAAATTGATTTTTCTACTAGCTTGACTGATCAAAGCCAAAGAGACGACAAAAAGAAACAACTTTTGCGTAAAAGAAAAATCCCGACATACATAATTGTATTTGGCTTTTTGTGTATATGATTATTGTGATTAGGTGGATTATGATTCTTATTTTATCAATACATTGAATTTCAAAAAAGCTGAGTAGTAGGAGTAACTTGGGCTTCATACATGCCTTGGGTTGATTCTAAATACGATTTTGTTGTTAGAACTTTACAATTACAACCTATAGATAAATATACTGCACAACAGGTTGTAACTACAAATACTAACAAAGATAATATTGTTGAAAGAATTATACAAGATCAAGAAATTGATTTTATTACAAAAAAGAAGATTCTTACACCTTGAGTAAGCTTGCTATATAGAGATATTGCAAGTAGATTTGATAATTTTGAATCACTCAAAAATACAGCATGACAACAATGATTCTTCCCTCAAAAAATTGAAGTAATTTCAAATAATAATAATTGATTTAACAATTCTATACAAAAAGCCATAGTATCAGTAGAATCAATCAGATTTGCTGTAGCATTAAAATATTTTTCATTAATTGATAGTTTTATTTGACAATTATCTTCATTTGCATCAATGAATAAAGAGCTTGTATCAGAAAAACTTAAAACATTTGTAGAAAGAGGTGAAAAGGACATTTATTTATATGTTTCATCTTGTTATCTAAATGGATATGAACTTTGAATATCATGTTCTTCGATATGAGATTTCTTCAATTATTATAAATATACTGATACTTCAATGTCAAAAGACGACCTCAGACTATTCTTACTAACAATGGATATTATTGAAGCAAAGCTAGAAAATACTGATTTCCCATCATTGGATGTATCAGTGAGAAATATTGATACTCAAAATAATACGATTAATCTGTCTATTACAATTAATACATTTAAAGAAGATGAAGCTAAATTAACATTATCTGACTGAATCTTAAATCCTCATATATATCTAATCACAAGTATCGTAAATCATTTAAGAGAAAGTAGATATGTATTGACAAATTCAATTAATGTTAAACAATTAGTAGTTGATAAAAAGAAAGTGAGGGTGTGAGGACAAATAGTAAATGTAAATACATCTTCATTTGACTTTATTCTTCCATTACAAAACGAAGTACAAAGAGAAATATATGACTTTGCAAATAGTAATAGTTGAGAATAACTTATTTATATTATTGTACAAAATACGATGACAGTATTAGGAACATTACCTACTAAACCAAAAATAATAGTAAACCCAGTCGTAATATTGCGTATATTACAAGTACTTGCTTTATTCATTTTTATTGGATTAGTATATTGAATATTTATTATTTCCTGAAAGTATAAAGAGCTAGATACTCTAACGAGTTCACTAAATCTCACATCAATTTACTCTGATGCAAGAAATTCTGTAAGGACAAGTATTTCTACTTCTAGTAGTGACCAAAAGAATCAATTTCTAAAATCACTTCAACAAAAAGAAAAACTAGTTGATGTTATTGAGTTAAATAAAGTAGCTGAATCACAATATATGCAAACTCAAAACTATATTGATGCAATTCAAAAGCCATATGATAATTTATTGTATTACTATTTACTCCCACCTCTAAATATTTGGAAAAATAGATTTACTGGGAAAATCGATGATACGCTAATATGACAAAAATACTTAAATAATAATATTTATTTGGATGTAAATCTGATTAATAAACGAACAAACTTTTTCAAAGATATCGGTAATGACTCACCAAAAAATGAGATTAAAGATATAAATATATGAGAGGTTTTTGAAGATAATTCAAACGGTATATTTACCATATGAATTGAGGTTAGCTTTGTAGCTCAAACAAAACGTTCTTTCTTATTACTGGTAGATAAATTATCTACAACATCGAATAAAGAAAACTTATGATTAATGAATGAGTTTTTCTATAATCTATGGACAGTAATTAAGGATAGAGATGCTTGATGAACATGATCTATATCATCATGATGAGTGTTACTTACTTCATCATCTGGTGATGCGCAAATATGAGTTAATATATATAAGTGGATAGTAGATACTAAAAGCACATACATTAGTGAGCAAGATATTATAAATACTATAAAACGCTTTGCTAACTGTGAAAGCGGCGATATGGATGAATGTTACTTCAAATTTAGAGAAAAGATAAGAAACCTACCTTCACTTGCGTATACATTATGAATGCCAAATACAAATAAACAAAATGAATTAAGATGATTCTTAAAAAATATGTCTCCACTAATGAACGTTAAATGATTCACATTTAGAAAGATGAATAGTGCAAATAATAGAGAAGAAAACAGGTCATATGAATGAACTATTTCAGTAGAAGCTTATTGAAGATCTATGTGACCGACTGAAGTTGATGAAATAGGTACATATCTTTGATCGATTTGTTTAGCTGATGCATCTCCTTTGAATCCAGGGTCAGCACTAGTTCAATTAGAAAGAACGATTAAGCAAGCTACACAAATATCGCAATTTAGTAATGAGAAAAGTAAGCAATTAAATGATTTAAGAGAATCAATAAATAGTTCGAATTTGGTATATTGATGACTACCATGATTGAAGAAAGTAGTGAATTTGTTTGAATTATATAGAATGTTATTGGATAATTGATTATGTACACCAAAAAAATAATTTATAAAAACTATTTATTTACATGCCAGTAATACCAAGCGCAACAGCTGATTACAGAAAAGGTTTACAGGATGCAATTGTACAAGCGGATACAATTAAGCTTTTCGATTACATGCTAACAATAGGCGTTGAAGAATGAGCGTCAGATATTCACGTTGAACCGTTTGAGAATTTTGGTCGTATAAGAATAAGAATAGATGGTTGGTTACAAGAATTGATACAATATCCAAAAACAATACATGAATCTATTATTGCGAAATTCAAAATCGAATCAGGACAAATGAGACCGGATGAAAAAAGAGTTCCTCAAGATGCCAGAGTATCAACAATCACACTAACAAATAAAGAAATCGATCTGCGTGCCTCTACTTTGCCTACAATTTGGTGAGAAAAACTAGTGATGCGTATTGTGGATAAGTCTAAAAAAACTCCAAAACTTTCAGAATTGGGTATTGAAGGAACAAATAATGAAGCAATTATGCGTCAATTAGAGTATCCAAATGGGATTGTATTGAATACATGACCAACAGGTTCTGGTAAGACTGCAACTTTGTATGCTGCATTGGATTATGTAAATACTATCGATGTAAATATCATTACATATGAAGATCCGGTAGAAAACAAAATGATGTGATTATCTCAATCACAAGTAAGATCTGATATTGGATACACATTTGCAGCGTGATTGCGTGCTGCTCTGCGTCAAGATCCTGATATTATTATGGTGTGAGAAATTCGTGATAAGGAAACTTTAGATATGGCTATGGAAGCTGCCATGACATGACATTTGGTATTTTCTACAATACATACGAATTCGTCTGCTGAAACTATTACCAGAGTGATGAACTTGTGAGCAAAAGCATTTATGATTGCAGGTACATTTAACTTCGTAATGGCACAACGTTTGGTAAGAAAAACTTGTACTGCTTGTACAGGAGATGTAGATCTATCACAAGAGAAAGAATACCATTTCGCAAAAGAAACATTTATGAAAATGAATAAAGAAGTATTATCAAGCGAACTTAAGAAAAGATGAGTTGATCAACTTCACTGGCAAAATTTCTTGCAGTGAAAGATTAAAATAGGTACTGGTAAAGACAAAGATGGTAACACTTGTCCAATTTGTATTTGATCATGATATAAATGAAGAATTGGTATCTTTGAAGTGATGGAGTATAATGATGATATTAAAAAACTTTTGATTGATGGTAAAACATCATTTGATATTGAAAGATATGCACTTGATCATTGAATGATGAATCTAGAAAGAGATGGAGTATTCAAGATAGTTAAGTGAATGACAAGTTTAGATGAATTATATAGTATTGTAACACATAAATCATAGTCCTTTATACTCAAACAAAAATATCATATGGCAAGAATTGATAGTGCACCACTGATTGATAGATTAATGTTCCAGCTACAAAAGCCGAATATGAAACATAAAACGGTATTTTTTAGATTGTTGGCAGTATCTCAAAAAGCATGATTGGGTATTAGAGAAGCTTTACAATCGATTTTACTATCAGAGCAACATTACTGAATGAAAATCATCATAAAAGATTTATTGGAGGATATTAATCAATGATTTCCATTAGCAAAATCTTTGGAATGACATAAATGATTTTTTCAAGGAGATGAAATTGAGTTAATTAGAGCGTCTGAAAGTATAGGTAATTTGCCAGACACATTGAATAATATTGCTTTGGAATTGGAAAATTATCAAAAAATTAAATGAAAAGTTAAATGAGCACTTATGTATCCTATGATGCTTTTGACTTTTGCATTTGGTGCAGTTGGTGTATTGTTGGTTAAAGTAATTCCTACATTTGTGTGATTATTTGAATGACATAAATTACCTGAAATTACAGTATTTATGCTAAAAGCATCGGCTTTTTTACAGTCTTCATGGTATCTTATAATTATAATTATTATTTCTGTAGTAGTAGTATATAATCTATTATATAAATATATTTTACCATTTAAGATTCTTGTTGATAGTATTTTTCTTAAAGTTCCAGTGTTAAGTGATGTAGTGAAAACATTCTATCTGTATAGATTTTCAAAACTTTTATCAGATTTTTATAGATCTTGAGTGAACCCAGTAGTATCATTGGAGCAGATGGCAGCAATTTTTGATAATTATTTGTATAAAAAGAAAATGATGGATTTGAGAACAGACCTTGAAGCAGGTTTTTGATTTTCAGATTCTATGGAATGATCACCACTATTTGACCCAATTTTAGTACAAATCGTACTGGTATGAGAACGTACTGGTAATATTGATGAAGTATTATTGAAAATGTCTTCATTTTATGATAATGAATTGGAAAATAAGATCAAAACACTGATGGGATTTATTGAACCATTACTAATGTCGTTTATTGCCGTGATTATTGGATGAATCGTTGCATCTATCTTCTTACCAATGGCAGAACTTGTAAATACTATTACTTAATATTGCTTATACTTTTACATGCGTAAATTCATTACCCACCCAGTCGTATTGATTCTAGTAGTAGTCGTTGTCGCGAGTATACTTTTGGTTGGTGGTAAACAAGTTAGTTGATTTTCATGGTTTGGTTTACGAACAACAAAAAAAAACATCAGTGTAGAAAAAAATGAGTATATCCAACAAAAAGTTGATAACAGTGTAGTGCATGATATTATAACTGCACATACGATACTCTCTGCTTGAAATGCGATATATGGAGATCTTTGAAAAATAGCAACTGTAAGCTCTATACCACAATATATAGCAGCATCACAAAGAATTTTAATGATTGATGTTGTTTCATATTTGGAAAATGCTCCTGATAAAGAAGCCGCTCTAGATTCTTTGGTTTGACAAATGTCATACTATCAAAATCAATGAGGTGAAATTCAAACACAACTTCAAGAAGTAATTCAAACGAAAACATTAGATGCAAAAACATGTACATCACAAAAAGAGGAGTGAGATAGAAATTTTTATCAATGATTGCGTGAGTGAGATGCTGGTGTCATGGTTGAGTGATTAGAATCATCAAAAAAAGCAGGAGCATGCCAAGCTCAAGCAAAGATAGATATAAATGCACATACTGTAATGTTGAAAAGAGTAGTAGATATTGTGACAACTATGAATAGTGTGTCTTCATTATTGACTGCACAAAATCAAACTATTATAGCAAACTTTTCGCTCTTTAAAGATACGAATTTAGAGAAACTTCTTTCATTGAGAAACGAACTTCGTGCTAGAAGTCCTGGTACACAGTAATTTTTCATCTTGCAATTTTACCAAGAATATATATGTTACTGCATACTGCCAAAAAAGACATGCGGGCATGATGTAATTGGTGTAGCATGGCAGAATTCAGCTCTGCCTGTACGGGTTCAAGTCCCGTTGCTCGCTTTTTTGTAAAATATACTACGCTATGTTTGTATGAATTATTCTAGTAGTGATTGGTGTAGGTATTATTGCCTACAATAGACTAATTACTGAGTCATTTGGAAGACGAGCGTGGGCAGAACGCTACCTTTGATGAACATCACAGTGATTTATTAAAATTGGATTTGTTATCATGATTCTAGGTGTTCTAGTAACATTTGGAGGAAGTGGTATCATATCTACAAAAGTTCCACAGTGATTTACAACAAATACGAGTGTAGTTAAATAATATGGGCAGGTTGATCGGTTGATACCGATGAGCCGCCGCAATCAATTGCAAGAATAAATATTATGGGCAGGTGGCAGAGTGGTCAATTGCAAGGGACTGTAAATCCCTCGACGAAAGTCTACGTAGGTTCAAATCCTTCCCTTCCCAAATTAATATTTACGTCATGTTGACGTAACATGTCATCCTGAGGCATAGCCGAAGGATCCACTCCATTATCATGGGCCTTTAGCTCATTTGGCTAGAGCGCCTCGTTTGCACCGAGGAGGTGAGGGGTTCGACTCCCCTAAGGTCCACCAAAAGATATTACTCGAAAGGGTAGTATTTTTTTGTATTAAAAGTCTTTGCGTATTTTGGCTAATATAACGAATAAATAGGTAAGGGATGAGGTATTTTAGACGTATCTTTCTACTATAAAGGTCGTCACATATATATCCTCAGTTCGTATACTATAATACAGATGAATGCTTTTTATTATTGACTTTATAATTATGAAAAAAACATTAATCGCTGCGTCATTAGTGTGACTTACTCTTATGGGTGCTGCTTTTGCATCAACTTCAGCAACTGTTGAAGAAAATGCTACGGTAACTCGAGGATACAATGCTGGTATTACTAAATACTCAACATGGAATAGTTTTATGCCAGATGCTACTGTAACAAGAGAGCAAGCTGCTAAAATGATTGTAATGTGGATGAATGGCAATTCAAATATAGGAGTACAAATGAATAATAGCACATGTGCATTTAAAGATGAAAGCAAAATTGATCCATCATTAACTGATTGGGTACGTATGGCTTGTCAATATGGTCTTTTCCAAGGATATAAAGGTAATTTCATGCCTATGAATAAGATCTCAACAAATGATATTGCAACTGTTGTAGAAAGATTATCTGCTCAAAGCCCAGTTGTATTAAAGTATACTTCAATGATTAAAATTAAAGTTGCTGATAGACCATTACTTAGAGGTGAACTTTTGAAGTGACTCCATACATTGGATCTTTATGTAAAAGCAGAAGCAGCAAAAGAACAAACTGCTCAACTTGAAATTGCACAAACAAAAGCTAACAACGCAAAAATGTTGTGGGCAAAACAAAATCTTATTACGTATACATTGACACAAAAAGCTAGTTGTTTCTGTGCTCCAGAATATACTCGTCCAATTAAATATAGTGTAATAAGTAATAGTGTTTATGCTGACTGAGCTGTATATGCAGACGGTAGTGGTGGTGCAGTAACGGGTACTATGGTACCAACACTTCATACTGTAGATCAAGCATTCGCAATGATTCAAGATGCTATTGATCAAAAATCTGCTAGTGTTACTGTAGAATATGATTCTATATTGTGATATCCTACAAGCATCAGTATTGATCGTAGTATAATGATGGCTGATGAAGAACAATATTATACATTCAGTTTAGTAAAATAGAGGGATATATTATGTAAAGAAAATATTACTCGAAAGGGTAGTATTTTTTTTATACTATAGATTGTAATCCAAATTGCATATTTTATGAGAAATATGGAGTAGAAGTATTGTAGAATACTTCATACGGCGTACGATATTTGAGGAGTTTTCTTGGCTTGTTATTAATCATTTTCTCTACCTTTGCAATCTCTCTATCTTCTATTCACTCAAATGCTGTTCACTTAGGCAGCCATTTCCTGATACATCTATTCACATTCTCATTACTTCATCTCTCCCAACTATGATACGGTCTCGCAAAGTAGAACAATACTCCTAACTCTTCTTTCACTCTTCTCCAATCTCCAAACTCTTTTCCATTATCTGCCGTTACTGTTCTCACATACTCCTTTGGATACGCACTTAGTATCCCTATGATCTCTTCTCATACTCATTTACTTCACTCTCCATGCCTTCTTTCCATCCTTACATATCTACTTTTTCTCTCCACTAGTGTCACTATCCTTTCTTGTCTCCCTTTCCCTACTATCGTATCTACCTCCCAATCTCCATACCTTTCTCTTAACTCTATTTCTTCTTCTCTTTCTCATATTCTTGGCACATTACTGTTATATTTTCCTCTCGTCTCTACTACTCAACGTTTTCTATATCACTTCCTTCCATGCCTCAATCTCCCTTCTATCTCTCATCATATCCTGTGGATATGATTATATACACTCTTTGTACATATCCTTACTTCTCACTCTTCTCTCATCCTTCCTACTATCGTATCTGGACTCCAATCTTCTTCTTTACTCATTAGTTTCTCTTCTATCCTTTCCCGTATTATACTATCCTTTTCTAA
>JAYTKZ010000096.1:0-4206 GCA_043729885.1 bacterium | reverse complement strand
ACATCTATTAATGCTCCTATGGTAAATACTGTATATGCATCATGATATGCATATAGTTGATGAATTTCATATATGTCTAATAGTGCAAATGATTCTTGATCTGCTTCTGTAAATATTGCTACATTTATTCCAGCATTACAAATTATACAAACACCACCAATAATAAATCTTCAATCATGAGATAACGCATCTATATTTCTTGTGATTACAAATACATGAGATGTTGATTTATCGTGAGTTGTCGTAGTAAACCCAACTATGCCAGCATGTAATACTACTATTTGATACTTAGCAAAATGAGCAAGCACATGATATAATTGTACTCTTAATTCAGTTATTGCATCATTTACTTCTACAACATATACTAGTTGATATGCGTACTCAGGTTGATCTCTTCTCCTAGCATACCCAACTTCAGCAAATGCTTCTAGTGATATTATTGTAACTGCTACACCTTCATATAATCCTGCATTACAAATTATACAAACGCCACCAACTCAAACCATATCTTCAGTTTCTGATGCAACTATTTTCTTAGTTATTACAAATACATGAGATGTAGATTTGTCATGAGTTGTTTTAGCTAATCCGACGATGCCAGCATGTAATACTACTATTTGATACTTAGCAAAATGAGCAAGTACATGATATAGTTGTACTAAAAGTTTTGTTGTTGCATCATTTACTACTACTACGTACGTTAGTTGATATGCATACTCTGGTTGATCTCTTCTCCTAGCATATCCAACTTCTGCTAATGCTTCTAGTGATATTATTGTATCTGGTATTATTACTGCTTTTAATCCATTAATTAGAATCAACATTACACCAAGTTCACAAACAATTACGTCTGGATGAAATGCAACATTTACTGTTTCTGTAATAAATTCATGAGACAGTAACCTTTCATGAGTTAATGTATATAATCCCACAGTACCATGATGTAATATTGTAATTTGATACTTACCTATATGAGCAGTCGCATGATACTCGTGTCAGACAAATACGCTTACTACAAGTTTTGTTACAACGATGTATACATCTGGTTACGTATATAGTTGATCGGTAAGCTACACATGAACTACTACAAGTGATGTTGATAGCGTAACTGTAACTGTAAACCCAATTATTATCACTCCACCGCCACCACCTCATTGATGATTCGGATGAGGGTGAATGTGAACATATTATAATCCAAATATTACGACACTTTCAAATTTACCACAAATACAACCAACAACGACTCTTTCAAATATTCCAAAAGTGAAACCTAAACCGGTGATTCAACCAACAGTTATTATAGAGTACCCAGCTGGAACAACTACTACAAATCCACCATTTATGTGACAGTGATGACAGTCGTACTTAGCTTCTTCTAATTGATCTGCTGATTATAAATTACCGTATGCATCATTGCGACAGTTATTAGAATCATTAGTACAATAATCTATTACCATAGTTCAGAAGCCTACTTTTAGTAGGTTTTTCTTATTCAAAATTAATTTTACAACCATTTGTTGCAATTTCAAATCATATCGCTATACACTTGTACTATTGGATTAACTTTTTGATTATAGAATATTTGAAAAAATCTATTTTGCTATAATCAATCAATATTCATCACTTCAACACTTCCTCCTTGCAAAAGTGCAATCAGAAGCGTTTCATTAAGAATCTCTTTTATATGACTATCAAAACTAGAAGTATGGCAGATAATAAAAAACTCAATGAGTATGATGCCTCACAGATTAAGGTGCTAGAAGGGCTAGAACCTGTGAGACAAAGACCTGGTATGTATATTGGTTCAACTGATATCAAAGGGTTACATCACTTAGTATATGAAATTATGGATAACTCAGTAGATGAGGCTATGGCTGGGTTTGCTAAAAATATTACTGTTATTATCAATAAAGATGGATCTGTAACATGTCATGATGATGGTCGTGGTATTCCTGTTGATAAACACCAAAAAACTGGGAAATCAGCTTTAGAAACTGTATTTACTGTATTGCATGCATGAGGTAAATTCGAAAAAGGTGTATATAAGGTTTCTGGTTGATTACATGGAGTTGGAGCATCAGTAGTAAATGCACTTTCTGATAAATTAATTGCTCGTGTAAATAAAGGATGAAAATTATATGAACAAATATATAAAAAGTGAATTCCACAATGAGATATCAAAGAAATCTGAACATCAGATGTAAATGGTACTACTGTAATATTTTGGCCAGATGGTTCAATTTTTGAAACAACAAAATTCATCTATGAAACATTAGTAACAAGAATTAAATATGCTGCATATTTGACTCCAGGAGTTACATTTACAATTGCTGACGAAGCTTCAAAAAAGAAATTAAGATTCTGTTATCAAGATGGTATCAAAACATGGTTACGCAATTTAGTAGGAGAACAAAAAACACTTTCTAAGCCTCATTATATATTACAAGAATGAAAAGAAATATTGATAGAACTAGCATTCCAATATATAAATTCATCAAATGATAATGGTCTTTCGTTTGTTAACAATGTTAATACGATTGATGGAGGTACACATGTTGTTTGATTTAGAAATGCATTGCTCAATGTGATCAATGAAACTGCAAAGGCAAAAGGGAAGGTTGATAATAAAATTGGAGAGTTACAATCATCTGATATTACTGAATGATTATATTCTATTGTGAGTATTAAAATCCCTGAACCGCAATTTGAGTGACAAACAAAAGGTCGTCTTGGTAATAGTTATGTTAAAAAAGAAGTTGAAGATATTATGTCAGATTACTTGAGAAAGTATTTTGCAGAAAATGAAGATGAATTTACCAACTTGCATGAGAAAATTATGCTCTCTGCGAGAGCAAGGCTTGCAGCCAAATTAGCTCGTGAAACAGTGTTGAGAAAAAATGTTTTAGCTGGATGAGTTCTTCCAGGGAAACTATCAGACTGTGGAAAACGTGGGAAAGAAGGGACTGAGATGTATATTGTAGAGTGACAATCAGCATGAGGGTCAGCTAAACAATGACGCGATTCTTGGTTTCAAGCGATTCTTCCATTGAAAGGTAAAATCTTGAACACTGAACAAGCTATGGTACAAAGAATCTTAGCAAATGATGAAGTAAAAGCATTGATTACTGCAATTGGTGCTGGTATGAAAGATAACTACGATGCTGAGAAACTCAGATATGACAAGATCGTTATCATGACCGATGCCGATGTCGATGGAGCACATATTAGAGTATTATTGTTAACATTCTTCTTTAGATATATGAGACAGTTGATTACAAATGGTAATTTGTTTATCGCTGTACCACCATTGTTCAAAATCAAACAAGGTAAGAAAGAACATTATATCTATCCACCTGATGATGCTGATTTAGATAAAACACTCAAGAAACTAAAATTCAATATTGAAGAAAAATACGATATTCAACGTTATAAAGGGCTAGGGGAAATGAATCCTGAACAACTTTGGGAAACAACTATGGATCCGGCAAGACGTCGTATGCTACAAGTTACAATCGACGATGCAGAAGAATCAGATAAACTCTTCCGTATCCTGATGGGTGATGATGTTCCAAGTAGAAAACACTTCATCTTGAGTAATGCTAAGAATGTTAAGGAATTAGATATATAAAAAAACCTGCAAAGCAGGTTTTAGGGACTAGGGATTAGAAAAGAGGGCAGTGATGCTCTCTTTTTTGTTTATTATTGATATGAGTGGCATATTAATTATTATTCATTCTATGAATCATATTATTTCAACTTACATCGAGAGGACTGCGGATATAATACCTGCAGAGCCAATACATTATATGTTTATTGGGTTTAAGAAACAAAATACTGCTTTGATAGCAGATGTTTTGCTGAAACTCGAGAATCAATATGATATGAACCATGATGTTGCTATATTCAATAATGCTATCAATGAATTGTATGATGATCTTAAACACTCTTATGCTGTTTTTATTGATACATACAAGAAATTTCTTTCTGAAGCTACTAATGAATATAATAACGAAACTGAGATAAAAACAATGATAATGATAGCAAGTCATTTCATAGGGGAGTCAGTATATGTTAAGACAAGATATAAATAGTATTTTTTCTTTTAACTTATCTTGTACTCACATAGCGATTCAATACATATAGTTTGTAATGAGATTCTTCGCTGTCATTTCATTCTGCTCAGAATGACGAAGTCACTCGTAATTC
>JAYTKZ010000095.1:0-3234 GCA_043729885.1 bacterium | reverse complement strand
TGTAAATCTACAAAGTATACATCTAAATCTCATTCATAAAATCATTCACATACATTGTGAATTTCTGTTAAAATAGCTTTCTGTGGGAGAAATGTATATTTTAAAAATGCACTATTTGCTTTCATAATCATTAAATCTTCAATAATAGATCTAGATATTTCTTTATCTCCTGTAGCTCACTCCAGCATCATCAAATCTCTTGATGAGTATGATTGAGCTTTAATGATTTTATCATACATCGCATCAATAATCGTATACATAATATAGTATGGTGATACTTTATATGCTTCTTCATCTTGTATATCTGATTCAGCAAGATCTTCTTTATATTGTTGTACTATTTTCTCAATATGTGATGCTTCGTATAAACTCAATGTAATAATATAGTCCTTTCATAAAATCATATTAATTTCATTCAAGTAATATCTCTTAGAGACGATATTATATTTAGGAAAATTAAATACGATGAATATAACATCATCATATTGATCAATTTTATGTTGTGCAGTAAATTCTTGCAGATCTTCTGCAATCAATTCATGATACTCATACTCTTCAACAAGTTCATCTACCTCTGCAGGAGTTGGTGAAGCATAATGAATTCGCTTTGTCTGTCCAAATTTGAGCGTAGTTTTCATAGTTTGACAGTAGGGAAATTATGGAGAAAAACAACTAGAAGTTGATAGTTTACAGTGTACAATTGATAGTTTTTTTATACAGTATTTAATTAAAAAAATCACCCGCTATTTCTAGCAAGTGATTTAGTATGTCATTCACGAGATCCTTCGCCTGTTGTCACCCCGGACTTGATCCGGGGTCAGGATGACGAGATAATTATTCAGCAGCTTCTTCAACTACTTTAGCAGCTTTTTTAGGAGCTACTTCAGCTACAGGAGTTTCAACATCATCTAAACTCTTAGCTTTTTTAGCAGGAGCTTTTGCAGGTTTATCACCAGTAGATGGAGTTGTTCCAGCAGTTAATGCCTTCACTGAAAGACCGATTTTTCTTTGTGATACATCAAGTGCAATCAATTTAGCTTTAACAACTTGTCCTAATCTTACAAGTTCTGCAGGATTAGCAACATTTCTTTCAGATAGTTCAGACAAGTGGATCAATCCATTGATGTCATCATAGATTCTTACGAATACTCAATATGGTACGAATCTTACAACTTCACCTTCAATAATATCACCAAGCTTGAATTTCTTTGGAATGATTGACCGAGGATCATCTTTCAATTGTTTCGCAGAAAGAGAAATTTTCCCATCTTCGAATCCAATAATTCTAACGATCATGTTGTTACCAACTTTAGCCAATCTATCTACATTTGCAACGTGTCCATATGTAAGTTCTGAAATATGTACTAGACCTTCAATACCTCCACCGATTGTAACGAACACTCAGTAACTAGAGATACCTGAAACAGTTCCTTCATATTCATTTCCAACTTTCATAGTTCCAAGAATCTTTTCTCTTTCTTCCTTGAGAGCTTCTCTTTCAGAAAGTACGATTCTTTTATTTTCTTCATCAAGATTAATAATTCTTACTCTAAATTCTTTTCCAACGAGATTCAAAAGTTTTTCGAAAATCTTTTCTTGGTCACCATCCTCTACTCTTGGGTAGTGAACTGGAGCAAGTTGAGACAATGGAATAAACCCTTTAATACCGTGCATATCAACCAATAATCAACCTAAGTTAGCTTCAGTTGGGATAACAGTAATAATATCATCATCTTTAGATTTAGCAGCGATATTTTTCCAAACATCATATTGGATAAGTTTAGTAATTGAGATAATGAAGTAACCTTCATCTGTTCTCATATCTGTATCCATAATTTCTGCTTCTAATTCTTTTTCCAATGAAAGGTCATATCCATTTCTTTCAAGATCTTTACACTCTTTAGAAAGAATAATACCTGTAAATACACCTCCTGCACAGTCCACGAGAACTCATGCATCAATCTTTTTCAATACTACACCTTTAACTTTCATTCCAGTTCTAATAGCTGGGACAGAAAATTGTGCAGCAGGAGCTGTTGCTTTTTGAGCTTTTGCCATAATAAATTAAAACATTAATAAATAAAAAGAAATGTTTATGCGTTGATATAAGGTTACGCTTTTAATCCTAATTTTTTCACAAGCAAGTTGTATCTTTCAAGTGCATTTTCTTTCAAGTACCTGAGGAATTTTCTTCTTCTTGCTACTTTTTTCAATAAACTTCTTTTTGCATCTACGTCCTTGTCATGTGTCTTAACGTGAGCTTGTAACTCAGTAATTTCAAATGAAAGTTGAGCTACTTGCACTTCTGGAGATCAATCATCATTTTCTTGTCTCTTGAATGGCGCAACAAAGTTGAGTAATTCTTGGTTCATGTGGTTTAAATAATGTAAATTAAATAAAGAATTTGGTGGCGTTTGAGTGAGGACATGATTCCCACAAGTTCAAACGTCGCATGTATACGTCCAATGGAATGCACTTCGTGCATTCCTGATTTTCATCAGGACAAGCACTGCCTTCGGCAGGAATCGAACCTGCATCTAACCCTTAGGACGGGCCTATTCTATCCGTTGAACTACAAAGGCACAGAATAGAACAGATAATATATAAATCGGCATATAAAATGCAATGCTAAATGACATATATTGTATCATCTTTTGATAATTTGTCTTGGTGATTTTAAGTGACTAAAAGACTTATTATATGCCATAATTGGAGCAAAATCAACTATCTATATACTTAAGACATGTCAAAAAAACAATTTGTCCTAGATATGTTAGAAAAATTAACGCCAAATCGAACTCTCGCAGCAGATTTGAGAAAATTTGTGATGCTTGATATTTTGGATAATAATGCAGTGAATAGTATTGTACAGCTCCTGAGAGAGATGGCGGTATATATGAAAAATAAGACAGTTAAAGCTCATATGGTTGCTATCGCTGATAAAATGGATCAAATGAAGAATATTGAATTACAAGATAAGATACAGGATGAAAAAGACTGAGAAAAGCTTTTACTTAGCTTATAATTAATTACCATGACTGGACCAGAAATCAAACAACAAATTGAACAAGCGGCTGACTCATTCAAAGATGATAAAATTGATCAAACAGAAGCAAAAAAAATTGCTGATACTTTGGATACCAACAAAGTAAAATCAGAAGATGTACAAGATTTTATTGAACATAGTCCTACTTATTCATCAGTTATAGATTGATTAATTACTAATATAGAAAA
>JAYTKZ010000094.1:0-1518 GCA_043729885.1 bacterium | reverse complement strand
TTTTCAATTTCTAGAGCATACTCTGCAATCTCATGAGGTTTTGTTTTCCCAGAAATAATATGCCCGAGCCATCACTCAGTAACTATACAACTTACATGTTTCAACATTGGTTTATTGATTGATTGAGTCACATCATGACTAAACAAAGTAAGTGGTAATTTTTGGTAATATGCTTGCTTTTCCCACCATGGCAAATTTTGTTTTGCTGGTGTAATATTTATATCTGAACCTAGAACATTATATCACATGCTATTTGCGACCATATAGGTTGTTCCAAGTCACATAAATGGATCATAAACCGTAATCCCCTTTGGGGTTGAACCTTCGGTTCAAACTCCCTTTGTCATTTCATCATTTTGTCATTGCAATTTCCCATTTGTCATTTCGAGCGAAGTCGAGAAATCTTTTTGTCATTGCAATTTCCCTGTTGCTATATTCACCATAATTTGTGTTAATTTAGCTGGCATCATACCAATTTGCATACTATTTACTGGCTTATCAAAGTCTATACAGGAAAAACGAGAGATATCTTGATACCCAGTTATTTCCAAAACAAATTCAAAATCCTTATCGAGTCTGATATACTCTTTTCATTTATTCTTGATCTCTTCATCCGTATGCAAGACATCAAAGTCCTTATATCTTCTACACAATCCTTTCTTCTTGAAGAAATTCCCAAGCTCTGCAGACGATACTCATATAAGATCTGTAGCTGTTACACTATCTGTTCTGATAACTTCCCCTCGTTTTACAATTCATGCAAGTTTCGTGAAATCTACATTCTTTGTATCATCAAAAACAGCTACTTGTAAGTAGTGTTTTTCAATCTCTATTCCCTGTGCAAATAACTCTGCACGAGATATATCTAGGTGTTTACCCAATATTACGCCATGTTTCATGCTTATAGTATAGGTATTTACTACGCTTTTTCAATGGAGATAATAAAAAAACCCTAAATAAAAAATTCAAGGGTAATTAGTTTGTCATTTTAGCAGTTAATAACCGGCTCCACTCATAGCAAAATCAATACTATTTTGAACTCTTTTTTTTGCAACCAGACTATCATCAGTAGGTTTAGCATATCGCATTTTTACCAATTGTTCAAATGTGTAATTTGGTGCTTTATATCCTATATGGGAAGCTAATAATAGCCATATTCCCAAGATACCAAGAATCATTCCGGCAATTTTTTGTCCAATAGTTTTTCTCATATATATTTTTTTATATATGTATAATATATAAAAAGCTAATTATTGCAAGTATATATAAAAAAACCCACTGGCAAACCAGTAGGTATAATGATACTTTTAAATTTGATTAATATTCAACAAACGTTTTTGTATTCAGGTCAATTGCAAGTTTTGTATTGATTAACATTTCTTCGGCAGTTAAGTATGGCTTTGCTGTACCAAGGATACTTTCCAGGAAATTCCTGTTAATAGCAGTGAATCTTTTTGCATAATCTGTTTTATACTTTGCTGGATCATACCAGGTAGTATATGATTTACCGCTCAAAAG
>JAYTKZ010000093.1:0-2776 GCA_043729885.1 bacterium | reverse complement strand
CAACGTACTATGAAAGAACAAGCTTCTATTATTAAGAAGTTATGACAAGCTAAATTTAATGTAAGAAAAAAACAAGATGCAGAAGCATCAACAACTGAAAAAGTAGATAAAAATGCTAAAAAGAAAGTAGAAACTGCATCATCTAAGCAAAAGCTTTGGCAGAAACTTCATGATGATATTGCTGATTTGACGCCAGAGTTACAAAGTTTATTGAGAAAATGACTATCTATCTGACATGTAACTGAAGATGATATTTTGACGCAAGTAGATGACTTGGATGCTAAACTGAAAACAGTAGAAAAGTTCTATGAACTTGCTGAAAAGCTTAGTATCAAGATGGTTACTATTGAAGAAGTATTTGAAAAAGAGAATCAAGCGCTTTTACAAAATGCTACTAAACTTGGAAAAATAGAGCTGTATGAAAAGAAATATACTGTAAATGATAAACAATATCACGATCATATTAAACTGTACTTCAACGATATTTCAAAAATCCCATTATTGAATGCAGAAGAGGAAAAAGCAGTAGCAATCCGTATTAAAAGAGGTGATGAAAATGCTAAAAAGAAATTGATTGAATCTAATCTTAGATTAGTTATTTCTATTGCGAAAAGATTCTTTGGGTCTAGACTTAGTTTCTCTGACTTGATTCAGGAAGGAAATGTATGATTGATCAAAGCTATTGAAAAATTTGATCCAGATAAAGATTTCAAATTCTCGACATATGCTACTTGGTGGATTAAACAGTCTATCACGAAAGCAATTGCTGATATGACGAAACATGTGAGAATTCCAGTACATTTGATAGATGAAATCAATAGTTACAACAAGGCATATCAAGAACTTTTCCAAAAACTTGGTCGTGAACCAACTTCAAAAGAAATCGGGCTAAAACTGGATTTCAACATCAAGAAAATTAAGAAACTGGAAGAAGTGATCTTTGGTAATGTATCATTGGATGCTGAAGTAGGGGATGATGGAAAGGATAGTTTAGGGGATTTGATTGAGGACAAAAATACTATGAGACCTGATCAATTCGTTGAAAGAGAAACAGTAAAGAAGAATCTCGAATTTATCTTAGACATGCTCGATGAAAGAGAAGCTAAGATTATTAAGATGAGATATGGTATTGATTGACCTAAATATACACTTGAACAAGTAGGTGAAGAGTTCCAAGTGACTCGTGAACGCGTGAGACAAATTGAACAAAAAGTACTTCAAAAATTAAAAGAACATATCTGATTACAAAAGATTCTTGGTATTGAGGATGATATCGAAAAAATGGAATTGATGCAAAAATCAGGGAAATACAAGAAACGCGATGCATACTTAAAATCTCTCAAAACAGAAGATGAAGAGTGAGATAGTAGTAATGATGATGACGATGATTGGGATGAGTAATAAGCAGTGTAAACACTGCTAGGAACTAGGGATTAGGGACTAGGGACTAGCAACTAAACTTTTCCCTATTCACTATTCTCTATTCACTGATTTCATGTTTGACCAAAAAAAACTTCAAGATTTTACAGATAAATATTTGAAACGGGTTGCAACTAAACCTGTTTCTTGACTAACACAAAAAGAAATAAAACAAGCATATGAATCATTGATTGAAATTATTGGATATCATAATTGGTTGTATTATATCAAATCGCAAACTATCATAGCTGACTCACAATATGATGCACTTTTTGCATACCTCAAAGAAATAGAGACACTGCAACCCGAAATGATACTTCCAGATAGTCCTACGCAAAAACTAACATATCAACTCCAAGATGAATTTCTACAAGCACAACATCATATTCCACTATTATCTTTGGAAAATAGTTATAATGCACAAGATTTAGCAGATTGGAATGATTCATTGCAAAAGCTTTTAGCTAAGGAAGAAATCACTCAATACAGCTACATCTGTCAGCCAAAATATGATGGTATCAGTATAGAGCTTGTCTATCAAAATGGTGCTTTTACACAAGCTATTACTCGTGGTGACTGATATGTATGAGAAGATATTACGCAAAATATTAAAACACTATTTTCTATTCCTATGGTATTAAAAACACCAAATATTACATCACTTCGTGTGAGATGAGAAATTGTTATGAGTAAAAAAGCACTTGAAAGATTGAATGAAGAAAGAGAGAAAGAGGGTGAAGCTATTTTTGCGAATGTAAGAAATGCAGCAAGTGGATCATTGAGACAATTGGATACGAGTGTAACAGCTAAAAGAGGTTTATCATGCTATGTCTATGAAATATTGGAAATAGAATCAAAAGATATCCATATGGCATTCAATGACACTGAAGCGTTGAATTGGCTCCAACAACAATGATTTATGATGCATTCATGGCAAAAACATGTGCAAACAATTGATGAAGTAATAGCTATCTGTGAATCTCCAGCAACAAAAAATTACTTTGATAGTGAAGATATTGAGTTTGATGGAGTAGTAGTAAAAGTTCATGAACTTGCATTGCGTCAAAAATTATGATCAACAAATCATCACCCTCGCTGGGCAATGGCATATAAATTTCCTGCAAAACAAATCGTGACTCGCATCAACTCTGTTGACTACCAAGTAGGTCGTACCGGTGTGATAACTCCAGCAGCTAACCTAGAGCCTGTCGAACTTAGCTGAGTAACTATATCTAGAGCATCATTACACAATTTTGATTTTATTGCTGAAAAAGATATTCGTATTTGAGATTGGGTATGGCTACAAAGAAGTTGAGAAGTAATCCCTTATGTTATTGCTGCAATATCTGAAAGACGT
>JAYTKZ010000092.1:0-11102 GCA_043729885.1 bacterium | reverse complement strand
AAATTAGTAATCGCACTACATAACTCAATTCTACGAGCTATACCAAAAGTATAATCAACTCTACTACAAAAACGAAGTTCTTTTGCAACTGATGTGCCACATCACGCATCCGATCATTTAGTACATACTAGAGGAGTTCATCATGGGATTCATGATTTGAGATATAATCATTTTATTTCAATTGATCTTCGATATCTACCATATTTTGTATCAAATTGTCCATTTGTAGCACTATTACATGCATCCCAGTAACCACTATCTGACCCAGTAGCTGCGAAAAAGCACATTCTATATCAAGTAGATATTCATGTATCGTTTCATTTATTCTCTGTTACCAATAGCGCACCAGAAGTTGGAGTTAAAATATTTTCTCATGTAAAATATGAGATATTTTTGAATGGCGATTTAAGATAGTAGTATTGTCATCATGCTTGATTGTGTAATCGAGTAATATCTTCACATAAGATATTTGTATAATCTGGTCTTGCACTTAATCGACATTGGTCTTTTTTACTAGCAAACATTTTTCGATTAGTATCTCTAATATTAAACACTGATTCAATCCCTTCTCTGGCGAGGTTTATTGCCACTACTTCTGATTTTGAACTATTTGTTAATTTAGTTGCATATTGCAAAACATTGATAATTGATGTCATTCATATACCAATTAATACTGTTCATACAGCTAGCTCAACTAATGTAAATCCTTTTTTATTCATAATGAGTAAGAAAAAAACAAATTTGCAATTACAGTAGATTTTCGTACAAAAAAAGCAATTCTTTATTTGTGTAGTTATATCCCATGGCAATCCGAGAATATTTTATACTATGATCAATTTGAATACTTTGTGTTTTTTCACTCGCGATTGGAATAGAAAAAATGATGAAAATTATTTTATGAAACTATTTACTCACAGCATTGTGTTTGACGCTTGCTCCAACTATTTGAGCATTTATGTGACGACTTAGTGTCTCTGCACCCGATGTTGCACAAACAATTGCTCCAGCGTTTGAAAATAAAATTATTATTACACTTGTAGTATATTTGTTAATGCTATTGCTATTTTTCTTAAAATCACGCATATCAATTCATTTTCATGTATGATGATTACAAAAATTATTTCTTACAGTTATTTGCATCCCAATGACGATTATTAGTATTGCAACAACATTACAAATAGCTGTTTTGTGACTACAAGCATTTGATATGAGTGTATTACAAACTATGGTTTCAACATTACCAATACAAGATATATATAAGCAGTTTATCTCTTATACACCAATTGTGATTTGTATACATGCTTTTCTCACTATATTGGTTTTATCACATATCAACTGGACACCTAAAACACCATCATTTTCTTTTAAAAAGAAAACCCCAGAATTATTACCAGATGTCATAATAGAAGATTAGTTCTGACTTGCAATTTAATGGTAAATTCATAGTATAGACAAACTGTTTAGATTATAGTTATTAACTCATTATGATACAAAAAACACTTGTTGTACTCAAACCAGATGCTGTGAAAAGAGGATTAATATGAGAAATTATTACTCGTTTTGAGAAAGTTTGACTTCATCTAATAGCTATGAAAATGGTATGGGTAGATGATGAGTTAGCTCATAAACATTATGAAGGTATTGGGACTATGATTACTCGTTATGGTAATGATATATTTCAAGTAAATGCTGAATTTATGAAATCATGACCAGTGATTGCTATGATGTGGGAGTGACCTGAATCAATTGCTATAGTCAGAAAAATGGTTGGTTCTACAGAACCAAAATCATCGCTTCCAGGTACTATTAGAGGTGACTATTCTCTTTCAAGTTACGGTTATGTAAATGATAAATGAGCTTGGTTAACAAACTTAGTACATGCATCTGCAAATGAAGAGGAAGCAACACAAGAAACTGTATTATGGTTTACTGATATAGAAACACATAATCATGAAATGGTGTGACAACAATTCAAAAGAGGACACAAATAGATACTTCACCGTCATCCTGAGCATCGCGAAGGATCTCGTGATTAACTAGAAATGAAATATATTACATATTCATTTGAGCTACGTATTTAGCGTGGCATTTACATTAATTATTATTATACAATGAAAAAAGGACTTCACCCACAGTATCATCAAGATGTTACAGTTAACTGTATCTGCGGTAATACATTCAAAATTGCATCAACTATTCCTGGACCAATCAAGGTAGAAAGTTGCCCTGCTTGTCACCAAGCTTACAATAAATGATTACAAATAAAGCAAGTTTCTAAAGGTCGTATGGAAAAATACGCTGAAAAAGTGAAGAAAATTGAAGCTGCAAAGAAATAATACCTATAATTTGGATAATTGTAGTTGAAAAAAGCTATTTAGACAATTATCTATCAGGTCTCTTCATTTCGATTCTTCTTTTATATCTGATATAAAAGAAGAATCTCATTCAGAGAGCCCTTTTATTTCATAGATATTCGTGATGTTGTGGAGAACATATCTACTAAATCGTTTGGTATGAACTCGTGATATCCGTTTTATTGTATGACGCCATCCTGTAGTATATGCAAAAGTACTTATACAATTTGCTGCACTTTTTTTGGTTTTATTTTTGCTTCAAAGAGTTAACCGCTTTTGGGTACCAGAAGATATAATGCAAATAGTATTTGGTAGCCTAATATGACTGTGATATATTGTGGCAATATATATGCTATTACGCAGTTACTTTGATATCATGGTAGCGACAAATAGTCACTTATATATTGTATTTTGGGACTCATTTTACAAATATCGTATTAAAATCATCACTCGATCAGCAATACAGGATATATCAGTATATCCGGCTAATTCATTGTCGGCAATATTTAAAGATTGACATGTTAGTATAGCCACTGAACAAGATGAAGTCATTGAATTTCGTCATGTATATCAGGCTTCTAAAGTTGCAAGTGATATCTATTCTATTAGAGATATGCATAAATCATGATTACATTCTTCTATACAAGAAGCACCTATTGAGAACTACTGACATCATGTAGATGATGAAAAATTCAAAGTACTAGTTGAGACATTGTGAGAAGTGATAGTTGATTATATGAAGAAAAAAGAATAAAGTTCATAGTGTATAGTTCATAGTTACTAGATAGAAAAAATCTCTGAACTACTACCTATGAACTACGAACTAGTATTGTAACTAAAAGCCAAAAAACTATACATATACCATTTACTCTATTACACTGATTATTGAATGTTCAAAGTATTATGAAATGCATTAGTATATCGCCCGATATTCAATATTTTGATAGCGTTATTGTACATATTCAATGGTAACTTATGACGAGCTATTATCATATTAACATTGTTAATTAGATGATTGTTGTGGAATACAACAAAACAACAATCAGCAATGCAACAATGAATGTGAGATGTACAGAAAAAGATGAAAGATTTACAAGAAAAACATGCAGATGATCCGCAAAAATTGAGTCAAGAATCAATGAAATTAATGAAAGAATGAGGTATGGCTCCATTGAAATGATGTCTAGGAATGCTTGTACAATTACCAGTATTTATTGGGCTTTTATATGTGATTAGATCATTTGCTGAAGGTACAATTTCAGTTGATAGTATCTATAGTTTTATGGTGCCATTTGCATGACAATTCATTGATCTCAAAAATATAAATCATGTATTCTTTTGATTAGACCTCTTTGCAAAAAACAATATACCACTTACTATAATTGGTGCGGTATTCGTCTATTTTCAAACAAAGTTAACAATGATGTTTCAGCCAGCTCAAGCAAAACCAGTTGCTTCTCCAACTGGACAAGCGATGCCTGATATGTCTAAAATGATGTGACCCATGAATATATTCTTAGTTATTATGATGTGATCGTTTATTTACTCGACTCAAAATGGTGTTTGATTGTACCTTGTTGTAACAACAGTATTCTCAGTTGTACAGTATGTGATTCAACATCGACAACAACTTAAAATAAAATGGGCAACAAGAAATGTTGATCCAAAGAAACCAAGAATTATTGATGCAAAGTAAATAATAGGGACTTGGGAATATTTACTTGTCATTTCGAGCGAAGTCGAGAAATCTTTTGGTACATAGCTAACATAAATAACTGAGTATTCAGATACATATAAGTATACAAAAAAACAGAGCGCAATGTCTCTGTTTTTTCTATTATTAGATTTATTATATACTTATTTTTGTACTCTTACAATCTGACTAAGTGATGTGATTCATATTGATCTTCTTGTGATTTCTGTTCACTCTTCGTTGAGCCATATTAATGTATTTTGTTGTTTCACATCAAATGCTTCTCTGAGTTTTGCATTTGCATCATAGTCGACTCTCAATACAAGCATATTTTTTGGTATACGATCTTTTCTTTTTTGGAGATCTAAATCTAATGCTTTATCAGTTGGATCTCGATCAGCATAGAAATATAATATTACATTTTTTTTGCTTGATAATGCATCTTTAACTGTCTGAGGGAAAAACTGTTTATAGTCTCCACCTCACTCATAGTTATATCAATCTAAGTTATCTATAGCTACTTCAGCACTTTTCTCATCTTCTACAATATCACTAGTACCTTGCTTAAGAAGTTGTTCAACTTGAGAATTTTGTTGTTGAGGTAGAGTAACAACTTCATCTTTTTTCCCAAATCTTTGTCGTACTACATAGAGTAATCCTCATAGTATGAGGAGAAGTAGTACACTGATTGCTGTTCTTTTCATGTTTATGTTTTGAGTAAATATATAGTAGATATGTATCCAGTTTCCTTGTTATTGCAAGGAGAAAATGTATACTATTTTCCTATATTTAGACGAGTTTATTCTATATTTTATTCCAGATACTATGAAATCACACAAGCGTAAGTGGGGGAGATATATTGTTGCATTAGTTGTACTTATTTGAATAGGTAGTGCTGTAATTTGAAGTAGTGTAACACCACCAGCTTCAATTTTTTTGAAAAAATGAGATACTATACAATCATTTTATCAACCATTGTGAACGATTGATCGCTTACATATGAAATGGTATATCATGAGGAGTGGTGTTAATACGAAGAAAATTCAAACATGAACTTATGTTTTTTCTGGTTCATATACACCAGAATCATATATTAAAGCTATTTTAGCATGACCAACACAAGAATATATACGTTATACGATGCTAGAATGATGGTCTCTATACGATATTGATGCAGATATGAGTGATAAATGACTTATTAAAAAAGGTGATTTATTGGCTCGCGCACAATCGTCTGATGAAATAAAACAACTTGCTGAAACATATAGTTTCTTGAACCAATCAAAGCCACTCACTACGCTAGAATGATTTCTCTATCCAGATACATATTTCTTGAGTACAAATGGTGATTTAATAACACAGTTTTTTCAAGCAACACTCAAACGTTTTCGTGAAAAAATTTATGTGCAACGAGAAACAAATCAGTCAACATTTGCAGGAAAGTTACAACAATATTGAATTACATTATCATTACCTGGCGCAATTACACTAGCATCAGTGATAGAAAAAGAGGAGCGTGCTACTAGTGCAAAACCAACAATTGCTGGTATTTTCCTCAATAGACTAGCACAAAATATACAACTTTGAGCTGATATTACATTGTGTTATGGGTTA
Organism: bacterium; assembly: GCA_043729885.1. GTDB lineage: Bacteria > Patescibacteriota > Gracilibacteria > Absconditabacterales > Absconditicoccaceae > JBDHUW01. The sequence continues at coordinate 5,441 of JAYTKZ010000092.1, read as the reverse complement.
CAAGAACCATATGAAACATGTACTCCATCAGTAATTAATAAATGAATCTATGACAAGTGAAATATCTATAATACCAGAGCAAATGCTTGATTACCACCAACACCAATTTCTAGTATATCAGATACAACATTCATCGCACTCATGGGATTTGTAAAGACATCATACCTATTTTATCTTCATGATTCACAAGGAAAAATTTTCTATGCTGAAACAAATGCTCAACACGAAGACAATAAAAGAAATTATATGAAATAAAATTTATAACCTTTCTTCTAATCCCTAGTCCCTAATCCCTTTTCCCTGAAAACTTATTCATAAGTTTTCATTGACATTCATACGTGTATAAGTAATTTATATACTATGAGACACCGCGCGCACAAAGTAGTAACTTGGTTTGAATCTATACAAGAACATATTGTAGCTTTTGCAATTTCACTTTTTGTAATAGCTTGAATTGGGTCAGTACTTATATATCGCAATCAACTCTTTGGTGATATCACTGGGGCAAATGTATCTGCCACAAATCCAGTATATGCTTCTCCTTTAGTATATACTGTAAAAGATTGAGAATTACTAATTAGTGCAACTAAACAATTTACTGATGCGAAATCTGTGAGCTTTTTCCTTGTATTTGATCCAAAAAAAGTTTTATTCTCACTAGAAAAAGCTATATCTCCATACTCGTATACTTACGCTCCAGGATTAGAGACTATGGTGCAAGTTACAATCTTTGTTAAATGAAATATTGCTGAAAATACGACTTTATATACAGTTCCATTGAATGGTAGTGAAGAAGATGTAACAATTACTAATGCATGAATATTATGGAGTAATAGTGTGTTTGAAACATTAGCGATTCAGAAAAAATAATACAAAGAGATAATTTTATTCTTATGTGTATCAATGCAAAAGAGAAAAATTGCAAGTATATTATCAGTACTTATTCTACTTTCTTCCCATGTTGCGTCAGCTGCTGATGTAGCAAAATTTATAGTTGAAGTAACTCCTACAAAAACAAGTGTTAACCAAGCTGTAGATTTGAAAATAAGAGCTGTAGATAGCAACAATGCTACTGTGAAAGATTATACAAATACAATATTTATGTCTATACCTACTATTAAGGATTTACAAGATGCAGTATTCCCTTGAGACTGAGTATATATATTTTCTCCACAAGATCAGTGAGAGATAACTTTCTCAAAATGACTTATTCTCAAAGTACCTTGAACATTTACAATAGATGTGACAGATGAAAATGATACTAATGTATGATGACAAGCAACAATTATTGTAGATGCACAAAGCGCAACTCAAACTACAAGTACAATTACATTTTCTTCTCCAGTTAAAAATGGTATTGAGACAAGTTCTACAATTAGTGTTGTAGGGAATGCATGAGTAAAAAATGCGAAAGTACAAATATTTTTAAATGATTCTAAAGTAAAAGAAGAGTTATCTAACCAAAATGGTGATTTCACATCATTTCTTACATCTATGCAACCATGACAATATGCTTTAAAGGCTATTGTAAAAGATATTGATGGTAAAACAATTGCTGAATCTGAACTATTATCATTTACATATCAACCGACTCAAGTAGGAGATATTCAATCATTTGATGTATTGCCGAGCAAAACATTGAAACAATGACAAAAAGCTACATTCGTCGTTCGTGTATGATGAGAAACAACAGCAATTGAATTAGTACTGCGCGATGAAAGTGGGAAAGAACAAAAATTAATCCTTGATAAAAAACCAGATGGGACATTCCAAAAACAAATTTTGATGGATGTAGCTGGAACATATACAATAGATGCAAGTTATACTGCTGGTACATCTACAAAAACACAAGCATGAGTTGCAGTTGTATCGGTCATTGAATGACTATGAATCAAAGAAGTAACATATATTGTGGATCCACTTGATAAGACAAAACTCAATGTAGGATGGAAACCCATATGAGATGTACAATATGTATTACTTCAAAAATGAAAAGACAAGGATAAACTTGATGAATGAACTGTATTTACATGACCAACAATTAAATTAGATTCATTTGATGTAAGTAAAGAATCATACTTTATTAGACTATTCCCATCTGATGCAGCTGGGAAAATTATAGGAGAACCTTCAGATTTAATATTGATTGAACAAGTACAGTGATCAGCTCCAGTATGTAGAGTACAATGAATAGAAGTACAAACACAAAAGATATGAGATCAATATTTCTTGTCTTGGAAACCAGCTGAAAATGCAGAAAGATATATTATATATCGTTCAGATAGGCCAGTTAACTCTATTGCAGATATGCAAAAAGTATGAGAAACATCTGACACTAAATTCCCATATCCATTTGATCCACAAGCACAAACTGAAGCATATGCATATTATTCAGTAGTTGCTATGTGTCAGGATGGGTCATCACTCCAACTATGAGCAACTCAAAAAGTGAAAGTATGACCAATGACAAATATGGCACTTGTATTAATGATATCTATGATGATATTTGGAATATATAGAATGAGGAAGGTGAGTAACTAATTGTTATCCTGAGTATTGTCCCCGTCATCCTGAGCGTAGCGAAGGATCTCGTGGTAATTTGGCTAAAGGGCTGAAGAGCCAAGGAGCTAAAGGGAAGTGTTAAATGACAGAATGACGAAAAGACAAAATGATATATTATAGAAGCGCACTTCGGTGCGTTTTTTTTGAAAATGAAAAAACTCTCGTATAGAGAGTCATTGATTTAATTATTACGACCTTATTTTTTATCGAATCATAAATCATTGTTAACTGAAGCTATAAGTTCTTCATTTACTTTAATTTGATTTCAGTTATGATAAGCTAGTATAAAACTCTTTTTTTCTTTATCTACGTCTACGTTTATGATGATTTTTTTACCTTCTTGGGTTGTATAATTTAAATATATTCCACCAAATATTGAGAATCCTTTTCATATTTTTACTTTGTTATTTCATATTTCTATTTCTTTATCTAGTCATTTTCATGTAGGTAACTTACTTGATATTAACTCCCTAATGTTTTCATACAATTCTGACTCTACTAAGTGAAGTTCTACATCATCAATTGGTCAATATTCTTGTGATACTTTATCTTCAGAATGTAGATCAACATATGCTTTTTCAAAGAATAATTCTAATTGTCTACGAGTGTTTTCAGAGAATATTTCTTTTGGTAATAGTCTATCTATAGTGATGGATACATCTTCTTCTTTGTTCATTCCAATAGATAAATCTTTTCCTGATATTCAAAATTTATCTCCTAAAGTTTTATTTTGGATTAAATCAAATCTGGCTAAATCTACAAAATTTTCAAATATTCATTTTGTAATGATAGATAAGTTTTTACCTCAAGGAATCATAAATGATAAGTCGCTGCCATATGTAATTCTAGCAGTTGTAGGATCTACTTTATGGTAGTTATCAAAATTATGTTTAAAATCTGAATTATTAGTATCAAATCATCAATCAATTATATTTACTACTATATTATCATTAGTTGTTTTTGGATTAACATGTAGGGGATTATTGTGTATATCTCTAATAGAATCTAAATCTGTAGAAGGCCAAGCAGCCGGAAAAACAACTTTCGGTTCTGTATATGAAGTTCATGTAAATGATCATCAAATTTGATGAGGTCATCAATTTCATCCTGCAGCAAATACTTTTGCAATCTCTTCGTTTGTGTTTTGTAATATTTCGCGAATTCTATCACTTAAAACACTATCATGTCATCTATTTATACTAAAATTCTCAACTATCATTCATGCAACTGGTTTTGAAAACGATGTTCATGTATTATGTTTTTTTTCTTTTAATACAGCTCTTAATTTTTTTGGTGCATCACCTTTTTCTCAAAGTGCATTGTTGAAGTGCCTAGTAGTTCTTCCCATGTTTTATAGTAAAATATAAATATTCTGAATTTTGAACTTTGAATTCTGAATTATTTCCATAGTTATTTACGAGATTCTTCGACTTCGTCTCAGAATGACGAACGGCTAGTTCACAACCACCACCAACTTCCCAATCACCACATCTCCATACGATACTACCAACTCAGTTGTCCCTACTTCCTTAGCTTCTATAAATGAAATTACTTGTCATTCACTTACATATCTAATCACACGAGGTGAGAGAGTTACGATATTTTTTGTAGGTGTGATTGATACTTCTTTATCTAATACTCATGTAAATTTCTTTCAATTTGCGTCAGTGATGACTATTGCAATACTACTTGAACCTCATTTTTTCATGCTCGTGCCAAAATTTGATACAACACTAATTTTCCATGTTTTCAAGAATGATTCAGTTGATTTGACTGTCGTACTTGAAAATGATGTAGTAGCTTTGATTGTACTGACTGTAGGATTTGTAACTGGAATAGTAACTTTTGATATTACAGGCAATGTACTAGCTACTATTGTATTTGTTGGAATTTTAGTTGGTTCTGCTGTTGGTGGAAGTGCTACAATTCTTCTTCTATTGTTTTTGATAATAATTCTACTTGTTGATAGAGTAGTAGCAGTTGGTATAATCCCATTTCATTCAATAAACGCAATTGGATCAACAGTTCTAGCAAATAATGTATCTCTACAAAGTCACTTTTCTACAACTTCATAATCACCAGTTTTTGGATAGTCTCCACATCCATAAAATGCGTATGTATTATCTTTTGTTGTATTGATAGCAAAGTGTAGATGATTTCCTCGAGCCATTCATTCATGCCCCATAGTTCCTATTTTATCTCACTCTTTAACTTTTGCTCATTCTGTAGTTATAACACTTTCCAGATGTCAGTAAATTGAATATACTATATTTCCATTTCATAATACATGTTTAATAGTAATCAAATTACCATATCATGCAGCTGCACCAGCTCTAACCACCTGTCCATCTTCTACTGCATATATTGGTGTTCATTCTGAGCTCACTATATCTACTCATTCGTGTGCTCACTTTTTGTTATCCCATCAATCAGAGTATGGAGCACCCCAAAGTACTGAATATATTAATCTCGTAAGTTGATTATCTTTGTATGCTGCATAATTTGCTCTCGCAATGATTGGGAGCTGAATCTTACACTCAGGTGATAGTTTATTCCAGTGATCAGCTTTACACGAAGGTTTTGCTACTTCTTTTACTGGATATGACCATGCTTCTGCTATGTTATCATAGAAAAATCATGTCATCTGTACAAACAGTATTGACCATATAGCTATTCTCTTGATATATTTGGCTTGGATATGCATCTTTTTTACATTATTGATAATAATATACGTATATTATATATATTTTTCTTAATCTGTCAAAAAATGGGTCTTTTTTTTGTCATTGTTTATTCTTTGTGATTCTAGTCGTATTTAGTAAGAAAGGGGGCATTTAGATTATTATACTCTAAAAGCTCAATGAATCCAAAAAGCATTG
>JAYTKZ010000091.1:0-2754 GCA_043729885.1 bacterium | reverse complement strand
GTTGGTGAAAATACATTTCATCATATAATTCAAGACCCCCAAATGATAAGTCAGATTCATGCTAACAATACAATAACAATAATTGCATCTCGTTTATTTAGTGCTTTGATAGAAATAGCTCAGAAATATCATACAATTACAACATAGATAAACATACTTCGAATAGGATGTATAGTAATATGACATAGTCATAATAAAATTTGCAAAAAAGATCATCATAAAATTATATATGCAATAATTCAAATCATATTATTTATGATATTTATGTATTGTGTTGCTTGTGCTAATCGATGAGGGAATAAACTGCGAGCCATTCATACAAATGTTTTATGCCCAGGTAGTGATAATGATATTTCTCAAAGAATTAAATGCATAATTGTAACTAAAATTCACACACCACATATGATAAATATTGATGAAATAATTCAAGCACTGTGAATTGCGAGCGGGAGCGTAAAAAATCATGCTCAAATTACTCATCATGTGAGGAGAAAGAATCCATTCCAAAATCATCATTTTTTTTGTTTTTGCATAAGTATTATAATTGTTGAGAAGATAATATTTTTTGTATTTCACTATATGCATTCTCTGATATTCATAATATTTTTTCTCATATACGAATCTGTTTTTCTCAAGGTGATGATTTAATAATATGTATTATCTGCTGAAATATTTGTGGTGATGCTGGTAATTCAACTGTATCTATTTCAAGTTCTCTTGCCTGTTTTAAGGGCTCAGTTTCTAACTCCATAATTGTAATAGCATCCTCTTGTTCTATAGTATCTGAGATAATCTCTGTATCATCAATTGGCGCATAATCTATACCAGTTTCTTCAGTTATTTCTTTGATATCATCAATAAGTATACTTTCTATATCATTCTCAGATATCTCATTTGCTATTGCAACAGTAGGTGAAAGAAATAACTCTTTTCATAATCTTTTTGCTTTTACATCTGCAATAGTTTCAGTAGCATCATATTTACCTCATTTTTTAGCTTCTTCAATCAAATATTCCAGAGAAGTTCTTGTGATTTTACTTAATCTTAGGCTTTTTGATTTATATCATTCAATAATTAATATATCAAATTTTTGTCGATCAAAATAGTCTTTTACAAAAAATTCCATCTCATCTGAGAGATCTTCAACTTTGACAAAGAATCATTTTTTCTTTGCTCTTTGTACTCACTTTACAAAGCAAAGTATTTTTACATCACTTGCTTGCTCTGATTGTTTTAGTTGTGATATAAGTGAAAACTTTTTTTTACAATATTGATAGAGTCAATCAAATGGATGACCAGAAACAAATGTTTTAAACACATCGTATTCCATCAAAAGTTTGTCCATCTTCGTTGTTTCAGGTGATTTTTGCAGTACGAGAGATGGTTTCATCATACCTCCAAATAATCAAGCACTCAAATCTATTCATCAAGTTTTAGCTCGATCAATTATCTTTTGAATATTATCCAACACTGTTTTACGATCAATAAGTCATTGAAATGCTCCTGCTTTTGCCAGTGATTCCAATGTTTTCTTATTCATTAGAGTACTATTTCTTGTTACAAAATCTTCAAATGAATTATAAGGTCAAGATTTTTTTCTATCGTTTTCGATATTTTTTCACACATCATATCCTACTCATTTGATACTCACAAATCATAGTCTGATTGTATTATCAACTGCTGCAACATGTGCAAATGATTCATTGATATTTGGTGGTAAAACACGATATCATTGTATTTGTAGTTCACTAATAAATTGTGCTAATTTATCTGGATTTTCTTCTTCAGATCTCAATAATGCTGCATTGAATTCAATAGGGTAGTGTGCTTTTAACCAAGCAGTTTGGTACGAAATTAATCCATATGCAACGGCATGTGATTTATTAAATGAATATGCTGCTGCTGGTTCAATTAATTTTTCATATATAAATGCGGCAGTTTCAGGTTTATAATTTCTAAACTCTCATGCTTTTGTTACAAAAATACTTTTTATTCTATCAATTTCAGATTTAATCTTTTTACCAATTCAACGCCTCAAAGTATCTGCTTCCGCTAATGAAAATCATGCCATAGATTGAGATAAAAACATTAGTTGCTCTTGGTATACAGCAATACCATATGTATTTCCTAGAATAGGGTCTAAATCCTCTCATAGTTTTGTTTTTTCTTCTTCCATACTATCTTTGCCATATATCCTAATCAAGTTTTCTTCAAGTTCTGGTAACATATAAAAAATTGGTTCATCTCAATGTTTTCTATCTATATAATTTGGAATAAATTCAATTGGTCCAGGGCGATACAACGCACTCATAGCTGCTACATCATCAAAAATATTAGGCTCTAATTTTACAAGAAAATTTCTAATACCTGATCATTCAAATTGAAAGATTCATGAAGTATCTCATTTTTTGAAAACTTTTTCATACGGTAATGGATCATCTAATGGTAGATCAAGTGTCATAGTATCTAGATAATTTTGTAGTACATCTGGCAGTTGTCATCATGCTGTTATTACTCTTGCTTTCACTATTTTAACTGTATTTTTAATTAACGATAATGTTCTCAATCACAAAAAATCCATTTTTAGAAGTCATATATCTTCAAGTGCATGTCAATCAAATTGAGCTACTACAGCTTGATCTCAATCTCATGAAGCAGTTGGAGGATATTGTACACTAGTGTATTTTATAACTTCTTGAGGAGCAATAATTATTCCACATGCATGTACTCATGTTTGCCTAACATTTCATTCTA
>JAYTKZ010000090.1:0-2758 GCA_043729885.1 bacterium | reverse complement strand
TTGAAAATAGCTATCCCATTTGAAGGGAAGTAGCTATCATAAATATATTTATAGTATTGCCAATCAGGATTACCTGGTTGGTTTTTTTATTGAGAAAGTGTTATTATTATAATGTTATTATTATAATGTTATTATTATAATGTTATTATTATAATGTTATTCTCTTGTGTCACCCCCGACTTGATCGGGGGTCCATTCCATCGAAGATGGATCCCGGGTCAAGCCCGGGATGACAGAGTAGATCAAGTTAGATACAATGCAGTACATTCATTAATTACAAAATGTATTTATAATTATTCTACTCATCACCATCATCATATGTCGGTTCTACTTTTTCTTTCTTATAACTACTCTCTTCTAGTTCTTTAATTTGATCTCTAATACCTGCTGCTCTTTCAAATTCCCATTTCACAATAGCTTCATCCAACTGTCATTTTAAATCTTTCATAATAATTTCCTTTTCTCTCTTAGTAAGTCTTTTTAGTCTTTTTACCTTACCACGAGTCAGAAGTTGAAAATTTTGTCATAAATCCTCGTCTGTTCTCACGACGTCTAAACTTTTAATATTTGATATAGCTACACTTGGAGAAATACCATGATCCGTATTAAAATCCATTTGGATAGATCTTCTGCGATATGTCTCCCAGAGGGCTTTAATCATAGATTCTGTCCATTGATCAGCATACAGAATTACTTCACTATCTGGGTTTCTGGCAGCACGACCAATGATTTGAATCAATGATGTTGTAGAACGTAAAAATCATTCTTTATCTGCATCTAATATTGTAATCAATGTAACTTCAGGCAAATCTATCCCTTCTCTCAATAAATTAATTCATACTAATATATCAATTGCTCAAGTACGTAGTTTTTTAATTATTTCCCAACGGTCAATAGTAGAAACTTCACTATGGAGATAATAAGCTTTGTATCCTCTTCCAATTAAAAATGATGATATTTCTTCAGCAGATTTTTTCGTAAGTGTTAAGATAAGTGTCCTTCATTTTTTTGCTATATGCTCATCTAATTTGCTATACAAATGATCAAGAAAAGCTGGCAAGGGTCTTGCTGTTTGGACACGTGATACTTGTAAAAAATCGGCTAAGTTTGTGTGAGTCATTAATAATCTTTTAGAATTCAATTATCTGTACCAGATACATTTTTACTAAGTGATATATCACCTCATGACATTGCTTCTCACAGTGTTTTTCAACTTGCTATAAGTGAACCTGACAATCCAGATGCATCAATATGTTTTCTGGAAACGAGAATATTATTAATTACTGTTGCATCAATTGTTGCTTCAACATCAGCTAATACTTTATCTGCTGCAATATAGACTATTCCAAACATTGTACAAATTACTATTCGGGATCATAGTGTTTTCATCTAATCTACGTTATATCTAGAAATATAAATTACCAAGTAGCACATCATTTATATACTCACTGGTTGATTCAAGTTAATACCATTACATTTGCATTTCATGTATATACTGTATCTGACATACCATCACTACAAGTACCAACCGCAATTGTTGCAGAGAATAATCCTCAAACATCATTGAAACTATATGTAGCTCCAGAAGTTGTTTGAACAATTCCAGTATATGTGAAGGTAATAGTTCCAGTACCTGATGGAGATTGCCAAGTAATCGTACTACCTGAGTATTCAAAATACCAAAATGGTTCAGTTCATCTTGCAATATAACTTACTAATCAAGGTGCTACTACTGGCTTCTGATTTGGTCAGTTGTGAGCTACAGGCCCAGCTTCTATTGGTTGGTTATAGAAGTACCATAGTCACCAAGATCATACTAATAATAAGATTACTATAAAGAGTGGGAATAATTTTTTCATATGTGATGTATATATGAATAAAGGCATCTGTTATACTATCTTGAATGAGTGTCATCCCGGGCTTGACCCGGGATCCATCTTTGATGGATATGGACCCCGCATCAAGTGCGGGGTGACAGAATACAATGCAATAGCTACTATATTTCTACATTTCCATTCTCAACTTCGCTATATCCAACTTTAACTTTGTAATTTTTTGCTTCACTTCATCTAATTTTCATTGTTTTTCTTCAATAATCTTTGGAGAAGCGTTTGAAGCGAATGAAGGATTTGTTAGCATTGTTCTCAATCCTTGCATAAAGTTTTCTTCTTCTACTAATTGTTTTTCAAATGAAGCAAGCGTATCTTTCTTATTGATCTCTCTATGTGCTTTTAGTCAAATTTTCATATCTACTACAAGTTGTGTAACAAAGTCATCGGCTATATCGTTATCATCTCTATGATATGTAATACTTTCAGCTTGTACAAGATCTTTTACTAAGTGTTCATAGTCTTTTACAAAATTATTGAAACTTACATTTGATTGGACTGCAATATGTGCTTTTTCATGAGGTCTAACTTTTTGATCTGCACGCAGGTTTCTCCATCCAGTAATCATATCCATCAGAATTGCTATCTTGTAATCTTTTGGAATATTTGTCATAGATGTTGGTCGAGTACTTGTAACAAGCATACCTTCAAAATTCATGAGATGCCAAATCTTTTCAGTTACAAATGGCATAAATGGATGTAATAATTGAAGTTGTGTACCAAGTGCATATAGCAATACTTTGTCTGTATATTCTGATTTTTCACGCTTAGCAATTTCGATATACCAATCACAGAAATCACCATACATACATTGTACTATTTGATGACCATAATCACCAAGTTGAAATTGACTAAATGCTCTTTCTGAT
>JAYTKZ010000089.1:0-1644 GCA_043729885.1 bacterium | reverse complement strand
CCTGAAATCCAGGATTCTGTTGCAAGCAGATTAAGTGATACACTTTTGTCTGTATTATCTCAGTTCTTGGTAAAAAATAATGATGGTAAATCTAGAGTTGCTATTTATGAACTTATGATTAATTCATTAGCAATTAGAAATAATATTGTTAAAAGGCAAATACTTCAAATTGATAATGTAATTGAAACAAATAACTCAAATGGTATGATTAGTATGAAACAATATGCTCAAAGACTAGTAGATAAGTGAATAGTAACAGAAGATTCTGTATGATTTATTATGGGTAACTTAGTATCATAATGTCACAAGAAGCATTCACTGGTTCATCTCATACTAAAAGGTATTCAAAATATGAGATTCGTAAACAACAAGAAAAAGCTTTGCAATCGTATGAGCAAATTGCTACAGTTGCAAATATATCAAAAAAAGAACAAGAAAAATCAATTATAAGCGCTGAACAAGAATTAGAAAAATTTATTACATCAAATAAAATACCTCATGGCAAATAATGATCTAGTAGTAAAATTCTTACCACAACCATTGCGACAAGCGGCTGTTTGATTTGTAATACCAGATCAATTCATTCAAAAAAAATCAACACTGATTGCTCTTGTACTTCAATCAAAATCAATTTGAACAGTAGAAGAAAAACAAAGTTGGTTTAATCTTTTACCATTGATGAATGATGAACAAATTGCTAAATTAGAAGAAATACTTTCTAAAGAAAAACAAAAACTTGATGAAATTGAAAAAAAGTATGAAGATAAAAAAATTGAAGTAAAAAAGAAATATCTCATGAAACGACAACAAATGTGATATACACAAAAAGTTACAAACATAAAAGCTGAAGAAGCATCTGTTGATGCTGTTGAAGACAAAGAAGCTGAAGCTTTACTTGATCAAATCTAGTATGAAGAAAACAATAATTGCATTTTTATGCTTTTGGTATGGTATTGTTCCAGCAACATATGGTATAGATATTTTAGAAAGAGTATTTACACCATCAAAACAAAATAATCAAATAATTGATATTTGAAATACTAAAAATGCTGTTTGAAACACTGTTTTTAAACAATCTATAGACTTACTTACTTGAGATATCCAACAACCTCTTTATGTAAGAATGATAAAAATTATTCTTAGAGGTACGTTAATTATTTGAATATCTATGTGAATAGTAGTTTGAATTAAATACATATTCTCACAATGAGATGAAACTGAACAAAAGAAAATTCAATGATACTTATGGAATATTATATATGGGATATTAATAGCTCTATGATCACTAGTGATGGTAGAATTAATCCTTTCAATTACAAGAACTTCAGTTACATTCTAATATTACTCCATGTCAGCAAACTTAGAATTAACACTTCCTCCTGGACAATGAAATAGAGACCTTCAAAATGCTACCCAAACAGCAAGAGTATATGGTGATGAAAACGATATTACCAATACAGTAAATCTCATCAATAAGTACCTTTGGTTTGCACTTTGAGTAGTTGCTATGGTTGTTTTAGTTATTGCTTGAATTAAACTAATTACTGCTAGGTGAGATGAAAAAGAAATGAAAAAAGTTAATCAATTACTTATATGATTAGTAGTATGAGTTATTATAGCTATATTTTCGTACCTATTGGTGAG
>JAYTKZ010000088.1:0-4962 GCA_043729885.1 bacterium | reverse complement strand
TCCTGACTACAAAGCTCGTCAAAATGAGTATGAAGATTTCGTATCATGAAAAATGGATGAAGTTATAAAATCCCAAAACATTATTAAAGTACCTTTTATCTCATCATAACATATGGAAAAGAAATTCTTGGCGAGCACTATAGCATATATGAATAAAAATGAATATATGATGCGTTGGCATTCTATTTTCACGAATAGATTCTATATCATCAGAAAATGATTATTCAAGAATATTAAGAAATTTTCACATTATATTACATGAGATGTATTGGATTTCGGATGTTGATATAAACCCTACAAGGAGATGTTTCAGAATATAACATCATACACATGAGTAGATTTCACTGGAACAAAATGATTATATAATTCAGCAGATGTATATTATGATTGAGATAAACTATCATTTGATGACAATTATTTTGATAGTTTTATATGCACAGAAGTGCTTGAACATGTATTTAATATAGATGTAGTATTGAATCAGCTACACAGAGTTTTAAAAAAATGATGATACTGAATAATTACAATGCCATTTGCCCGAGATGAGCACGAACAGCCATATGATTTTGGCAGATACACATCATACTGAATTGATTCAATATTTCCAAAACATTGATTCAAAATAGTTGAATATGTAAAGTCATGAACATATATACAAGCCATCTGACAACTATCTATAATGTATTATATCAAGATATCTTTCTCTAGGTTTCATATTATAAATCTATTAAATCGCGTAACAATAATACCATTAATGAATCTATTCTATAGTATATTGAGTACTATTCTACCAAAGAATTATGATCTATATCTCAATCATATCATAGTAATACAGAAGAAATAATATTTATTTCGCATCTACAATCCAATGACTAACAATATACACACGGTAATAGAATCTCCTGAAAAGAAACTGATAACTATCAGACATTTTCACTCAACTGCACAAGAATTTGCTTCTAAAGTATGGAAGATGCAAGAGAATAAAGAGTGTACAGATGAAGATATTATCAAGGAATTGAAGCAAGAATATAGAGATAAGATATGACATGATCTATATTCGACCCTAAGTAATAAATGAACAGAATCATTTGAAGAAAAACGTGAAACGTATAAACAATTAATGTGAAGAATTCTAACGAAGCCTCTAATCATACAAACATCTCCATATGTAAGATGTATTGAATCACTTGCATTACTCCTATCAGATTATAATAAGAATATTGGCAAGACATTGTTGAATACAAGAAAAGAACTACTGGAATTTGAAATAAATAATGTACCTGTAACAGTAAGAATAAATGATATGTTGATAGAAAGATCATTGTGAAATATATTCCCCGATATTTTCATACCACAGGTAGAAACTAATGAATCTAATTTAACCCAGTCTCAGAAAGAGAAATTATGGTACTATGAGAAAGTGAATTGATGAGAAAGTATGGTAAATGTAATGATGAGATGTAAACTGATGTTACAGGAATTATATGAATCTCCTGAAAATCAATTATGGATGTCGCATCAGTTATTCATATGACAGCTTATAAACACAATCAATAAATGATCATACTACTGATATGCAGTACAGGACAATAGAAATATAGCAAATGGATCTATAAGCATCTTCCAAATGCAAGAAGATAAATTAGTACCTACAAAGATAATTGCTGAAATGATATAATTTTTTTATCTGTATACGATATGCATGAAAACAATATGCATCGAAACTCATGTAGATTCAGCAATCTGATGATGAATCCGCCTTCCACAAGACAGAATTATCTATTCTACCCAACCAGATACTGCAAGCGATTTAGTAAGAGCAATCAATCTCAAGAGATTCAATATTAATGTATATATGCTTTCTCCAGATGAATATAGTTCAATTACATGAAGTCATGATATTAATATACAGATATGATCAAATAACTGATCTCTGCATATTCCATGACTTTACCCCACACCAAAGACACATCCCATATTATCTAAATCTGGTCTGATATGACTCATTCAGAATACTCCAATATTAGATAAATATATCCCAAAATCGGTAATAATCAATAAAGGGTCTATCAATGAAAATTCATTATTACTATATATACATGAAGTTATTGAAGATAATTTTACACTCGGTACCAAAATAGTAATCAAAAATTCAATAATGGATGGAAATGGTAATTGAGTATGATTCATTGACTATAATGATCCCTCATCATTAACAATATGACTACAAACCATTATAGATAGATTTATCCACAAAGCATGAGACAAAAAAGAGAAAGTGTTCTGAAGTGACTATGTAATTCAAGAATTCATTGATAATAAAATATGAGAATGAAGTATCTCATTTAGCATACAAAACAATTCAATAGAGACACGAGGATTAGCAAATAATACTGTATGGGATTGAGAGTTTTTTTGAAGCACGAATTACCATCCATATTTGGATCAATCAGAACAGGATATAATACAAGATGAATTATCAAAAGACCTTCTCCCCATGCTAGAAACTTTACAAAAAGAATGAGTAAGAGGCAATATATGATTCGATATCCTATACCAAAGAACTGACGGAAAGATTAAAGTATATATTCTTGAGAGCAATTGAATATACAGAACAACATGAAGTACACTCCCCAACTGTTTCTGATATAACACAAAGAATAAGTACTTCATTGGAGTACCAATCATACCAAAATATCTTCATAGTGATTATATTCCACTTAATCAATGAACACTGCTAGCAATGGCAAAACATTTTATGACATTAGGCACAACTCTCGGTGAGGCACAGATTATGAATATAAAATCAGAATGAATCAATCTTTGATACCCAGTAGTATGGATTGCTGGTGCATGACCTACAATTGAGGAAATACAAAACCTCTATTCATATGCATGATTCTTGAATAGTGATTGAGAAGAATATATAAAAAAGATATTTGCTACTATGAAAAAACAGTCGTAAAACAATTCAATAAGATTATTATGCACTAAAGCATTTATGATATATCATACAATAATGAGTAATAACATAGCACTGATAGAAAAATATCTTGGACACGAAATCTCATGATATGAGATAATTTCAAAATGATGGGATTATGAGGTAATATTATATGATTGAATGATCTATAGATTTCCCAGACCTGATAAAATGATGGACTTAGAACTTGAAAAAAGAAAATTAGACATTATTCGTCCATATATCTCTCTTCCAATACCTGATTTCACTATTGTAGATAATACATTTATAGTCTATCCAGTTATTAATTGAGTAACATTTGATGATTGTAATGAGCCATTTTCAGACAGTGTAATTGATAATCTTACTACATTCATAAAAGAATTACACAGCGTACCACTAGATAAACTCGACTTTATGGATACACAAAATAAACAGTCTGACGAAGAGAAAAAATGATTCCAAAGTTGGGTCCAATCTATGAAAGAAGATATAATAAAAAGATTAGATAGGAAAACTCCTGTTAAAACAATTGCTGCTCTTACTACATATATGGATGAGTTATTTTTCACATACGACTCTCCTATCAAAGCATTTGTACATACTGATATTCAAGGAAAAAATATAATATATGATCCAGATCAATATAAAATTGCTGGCATCATTGATTTTACAGACAGTAGAATATGAGGTATAGAACTTGATTTTTGTCATTTTGCATTCAGAGAAGATGATGTTTTGGAAAAGATGGTTACAAAATACTTATGACATCTTGATAATGAATTCATTAAAAGAATTGAGTTTCTCGCAAAAAGAAGTGTCATTTGGGAGATTACAAATGACGATATATATAACAATAAATTTAGTTATTTGATAGATCAATTGAAAAAATATAGGTTTATATAATAGTATATATAATAATTGATGTATTAAGGTTACAATTCAATATACAAAAAAATAACCCGTGAAGGTTATCTTTTTGGAGCGCATTCCAGAAAAGATTTTGAACAAAAAAGACTCATTATTCAGAATATAGACTATAGAACAACAGTTTCTCTCATACAGTTCTATAATATAGCATTCAATGACAAGACTAAATTATTAGTCAAACTCACTCCTCAACAAAGACAATTCTATCAATTATCGTGATAGGATAGCTTTTTCTATATTAGCATACCAAGAAATGAACATCTACATATAATGGATAATCCGCTCATTTTATATCAATACACCTTACAATAATGTTACAAATACCTCATTAAGTAAAACCTTCAGCTATCCAAAGTAAAATCTTCCACTCTACTATCGCTAAGTTTATGAAGAGCCAAGAACTCAAAGCAAAGATTATCCCCTATCTAGAGACTAATTATCCATGAGTCCTTAAAAATCCTAATAGGAAACAAAGGATTAGAGAATGTTGCAACATGGTAGCTTTTCGTAGGTACTTAGAAACTGGTGATGTGCAATTAGTATCATCTAATTTTTGTAAATATGATAGAATATGTGTGGCTTGTGCCACTAAAAGAGCTATGAGAATGATTAAGAAATTTAAGGATGGAGTCCAAAAACATGAACTTTATGAAAAGAAGCGATATTATATAGTCTTAACTATTAGACATAAGCAATGAGACACCTTAGAAGAACTTATGGATAGATTAGTGCTCTATAAGGATAAACTAGCAAGATCATACAGAAATAGCAGGAGAGAAAGCCAGAAATCAAAGAGTTTTTTTAGTAATTTTGATGGTATGGTAGTCTCAATAGAAATTTCGCACAAAGGAACTAGCTGACGACATCCACATATCAACATACTAGCTTGTAGTGATAATGACATCCCTATTCATAATATTCATGTTAGGGGGGAGACTAATGATCAATTACAAGCAGAGTGGCTACAGATTACTAATGGGACAAGCTTTATTCATAATATACGTAAGATTGATGTAGAAAAGAATCACTTTTCAAGAAGTGGGATATGAGAGGTTTTTAAATATGCT
>JAYTKZ010000087.1:0-3993 GCA_043729885.1 bacterium | reverse complement strand
CATGCTGCTTCTAGATCTGCTTTATATAGCTCAAATGATACAAGGATGTCTTCTGGAGTATCGCCACACTGTGTTTGTGTATTGTTTGTTCAAAGGAATAATATCAGGATATCGATTGGTAAATGAGAAAGAATGCAAGGATAGAAATATGGTAATCAATTTCTTCAACGAACTTGATCATTCTCAAAATTAGTATATCTTCATCTTACTCACTCTTCAATAATCTCAAAACTTCCTCATAATCACATCTGCATAACTCATGTCCGTCTCTCATCACTAGTATATCTTGTTTTCTGATTGGGAATACGTCCTCGTGTGATAGAGTCTCAGTAGCAGAGGATACGAGTAGCTGGATTAGTATGCATAGTATGACTATAGTCATCAAGGTATTAATATCAAACTATATCTACAAATATCTTTTATTGACTTATGACTCAATAATTATATAGTTTCTCTATCCAGAAACATAAATTCCTAAAATAAAACAATTTTTTTATGCAAAAATTACAAGCTATTACCTTGGTTGCTATACAGAATATGGCAAAGCTAATGGATTACCAAGATGCAAAATGGGTGATGCCTCTCATCAAACAAAAGATTGAATGGAAAGGTGTAAAGACTTTTGTTCATGTCTGCAGACTGGGCCTGAATGAATATTCTCAATCGGTTTCAGATCTGCTCATCTATATTGATGGATTTGGAGGCATTTCTGCAGAAGTTGAAACTAAAGCTTTTTACAAGAACAAAAAAAGGCTTAAGGTTGTTGCAACTGTACAAGGAGATGATCTTCGTATTGATTTCAACCCGACTGAGAAAGAGGTGCAAGTACCTCTTGTATGGGAAAATCAATGGGGGTATTATGACCTGAACAAGGTATTTGTTCCTGTAACTGAACTTCCAAAAGAACCAATAAAACTAAAATTCTACAAAGGAGAGCACAGTGAAAAATTTGGCCCGGCCGATTTCATTCATCCTAACATCATCACATGGCAACCACAGGATATGGAAACTGCACTGAATTTGTTCAATGAAGATTTCACTAAAAATGAATGCCTTCATGACAATTGGGGATTCCCTGAGACAAATGAAGAAGCACGGACCCATATTGCCAGCATCGTTGATTCAGCAGCAGATATCAGAGAAGGGAATAAAGCATTCTATGCCTGGTGGGATAGTCCTGCACGCAAGGAAATGCTGAAAGGAGACGATTGAAGATGATTATAGTATTATAGTTATAGGGAGCTGATTACAGCTCCTTTTATTATCGCAAGAAAATACTTTATCAATAATAAAACCCAAGCTGTTGTATTAATATTTCATAACTATACCTCAACTGTATATTTTCCTATTTCATTTTCTGTAGTATACAACGTTATATCTTTCTTATCATCTCATGCAATCAACACTTCATAAATTTCTCATCAGTGTTTTGTCTTAAATTCTTCTGTTTTAATTATTTGTAATATTGTTCATATTTTAGTTCGTATATTGAATTTTACTTCTTCAAGTGTGCTTGGAGAATCAAATAATGCATGTAATCTTAAATCTTGTTCAATTGCATTTATTCGTGTATAATCTTTAACACTATCATCTAATCGTAATTGTGGAGTTGCTCTCAAAATTATAGAGTATCATTTTTCTCCTTCTATTGTTTTATATGAATTTCATGATAGAAATGGTTTTGAAGACATCAATAATATTTAATAGTTAGATTATGTTATCTACTTTTATAACTATAGGTTGAATTATACTTATAACTGGGTTGTAGTTTTTATTTTCTAAATTATTCATTACTGCCATATATAATAAATATCACCCTGTCGTTGGTTGAAATCAAGCAATAGGGGTGTTATATATATCTAGCGTATCTCAAGTTGGTAAAAACTTTTTTAAATGTTGAGAATATCAACTTCATCGCAGTCCAATCAGTGATTTTGTATGAATTCAATTTGCATATAATGGTAAATCTAATATATTCATATCCGATAATAAAAAGTATATACTTATTCTTTTAACTTCAGAATCTAGGAATCGATTTAATGATATCTTTTTTTCTTGTAAATAATTATTTATATTATGGTATATTTGAAAATGTAGTTTTAGGTGTTGTGAACTAAGTCAATTAATTATGTCGAGAAAGTAAATTCATGTATCATCTGAACCATCTTCTGATCTTGAACCTGCTAATATTCAAGAGAAGTATTCTAAGCATATATCATTGTCTGTTTTTATTCATCTATTAAATACCTCATCCGCAACTCTTAAGTTCGCTTTTTTTCAATCTAATAGGTTTTCGATTTTACTTGCAGTATATTCTACTAATTTATCTCTATTCTTTTTATAAAAGATTGCTAAATCATCTCCCATACCTTTAAATAATGGACCGAGAATTTTATCAGCAAGCAATCATATTCATCCTAGTGCAATTTCATTTACCATGAATGTCGAATGAAATAAATCTACGGTCTAATTCTATTCGCATATCTTGGAAACGGAATCGTCTCTCTAATATGATGCAATCCACAAACCCATCTTACAATTCTTTCTAATCCATATCCGAATCCACCATGTGGGACTCATCCATATTTGCGGATATCTAAGTACCAATCAAAAAATTCTACTGGCAACTTATGTTCTTTAATTTTTGCGAGCAATGTTTCGTAGTCATCCACACGTTGTGCACCTCCGATGATTTCACCACATCATTCTGGTGCTAGTAGGTCTGCACAAAGCCCGTATCCAGGCATGTTTGGATCTTCTTTTGTATAGAATGCTTTGATTCACATAGGGAAGTGTGTAACGAAGATTGGTTGGTCAACTTTTTCCATGAATTGCATTTCGAGATCTGAACCGATGTCGTCTCATTGCTTCACGTCGAATCCTGCTTTGATAAGTTGTTCAACATATTCGTGATGTGTCCATCTGATGAATGGTTTTTTCAATGCTTCCAATGGAGCAGTATTTCTTTCCAATAATGCTAAGTCGTCTTTGTGTTTTGCTAATACTGTTTGTATGATATAGAAAATTAAGTCTTCTTGGATTTGAAGATTTTCTTCGAATGATACAAATGCCATTTCAGCATCCATCATCCAGAACTCATTCAAGTGTCTACGAGTTTTTGATTTCTCTGCACGGAATACAGGACCAAAGTCAAACACACGTCCGTGAGCCGCAATTGCAGCCTCAATATACAATTGTCCTGATTGCGATAAGTACATTGTTTCACCATTTACGTGTTCAACTTCATACAATTCAGTTGTCCCTTCACATGCACTTGGCGTGAAAATTGGAGCATCGATTTTGATGAAATCATTGTCACGCATCCAGTCATATGTTGCGTAGATGATTGTATTTCTGATACGTTGAATCGCTCGTTGAGATTTACTTCTCAAATAAAGATGTCTGTTATCAAAGAGGAATTCAGGGTTGTGTTCCTTTTGTCCTAATGGATAATCTTTCGTGTCAGCATAGACTGACAGGTCTTTGACCTGGAGCTCGAAGAGCTCTTTCTTGGGGTGCTTTGACACTAAACCAGTGACAGAAATTGCTGATTCTATGTTGAGTCACTTGAGAATATCAAATTTTTCTTCTCAAAGATTTTGAGGTTCTGCAACACATTGGATAAACCCTGTTCCATCACGTAGTTCTACGAATGCAACTTTACCGCTTGCACGAGCTTGTGAAATCCAACCATTGAGGGTAATCTCTTGTCCTACCTGTTCAGCAGTAATGTTCTTGATGTACATTTTCATAGTGTGTATGTATCGTTTATAAATGGTATATTTTTAGTGATTTTGAGGGGAATAGCAAAGTAATCTTGCTGATTGTTGTTGTATCGTCATTCTGAGGCATTGCCGAAGAATCTCGTGAATTGCTTGTCACCCCGAACTTGATTCGGGGTCTATAGGACGATATGGATTCCGGGTCAAGCCCGGAATGACAGCGTATTACTTAGGCTGCATGGATAGTAAAATATTATATATTGACTCTATT
>JAYTKZ010000086.1:0-7759 GCA_043729885.1 bacterium | reverse complement strand
CGGAGTTTTTGTTGCATTGATATACTTATAAAGTAATATAAATACTGAATAGATTAATTATATTTTTATGATACATAAAAATCAATGCTTCAATTATTGAACGATGAACAACAATTTGACACACTTATACAAAAAGGGTGAGAATTTATTATATTCAAACATAGTACTCGCTGTAGTATTTCAAACCGTGGGTGCCAAGAAGTTTATAACACAGTAGATACACTAGGATTAGAGAATATATTCCTGATTGATGTGCTATCGCAAAGGTCACTATCAACACACATTGCTACTTTCAGTGGCATTAAACATGAGTCACCTCAGCTCGTTTTTTTTGATAAAGGGAAATCATATGCACATGGTTCACATGGTCAAGTAAATGAAAGAAATATTAGACATATATTGGGTGGATGATGGGCAGGTAAATAAAAGAGAGTTTTTTGCATAAATACTCATTTTCTCTATAATTAAAGTATGTCAAAAAATAATTATATTTGATCAGATAATTTCGCAAATACGAATACTCACTGTGCAGTGACAGAATTCCCAGCAGAAAATAAGAATTCTAAAAAATGTCTCATTGCTCTACCATGATTAATGTATAGAACACACCTAACTACATTACATCTAAAAGACATAGTTCATAAACACGATGCATCATTTGTATTTTTTGATTATCCAAAAACTGAATTTAATATAGATACTGTGACAACGCAAATAATTGATTATATAAAAACTAATCCGTATGATGAAATAGTTCTCATGTGATTAAGTTTTGGAGAAATCGTTGCAAGAAGAGTAATTGACGCTCTACCACCTGAAGTAAAAAAGAAAGTAAAACATCATATTTCACTAAATTGAGTATCTACAGCTAATGACCTTAGTATGAAATATAAAACGATGTTAATGTTATGTAAAATAAAATCATCCCATCTCAACAACCTAGTTTGAGGTTTTTGAAAAGTTGATAGAAAACTAAATGCATTTTTCACTAAAAGCCAAGTATATAACAAGATTATGAAGCAGAAAATTAAAAAAAGTACTAATACAGATGAAAAACATACTATTGCTTTACAACAAAAATGGCATCAAAAATCAGCTTCACTTGGTTTTACGCCATGATATGTAGACAGGGCAAGATTAATTTTACAAGAAAAAAATGATATAAAGACAAATATCCCATCATCAATAATTTACTCAAACAATGATGAATTCTTTTGAAAACCAAAAAAAACTGCAGAGAATATTGGAGAAAATATCGCTGCAGAAAAAGAAATATACGAAGTAGAAAAATGAGGACATATTGCGTTTGTAGAATTACCTGAACAATATGACCCTATCATTGAAAAAGTATTAGAAAAAGTTCGATCAGTATAATTTAAAATTTTACAATATACGTTTCCTTACTTTCCTTTCTACACGCTGCTGGTTTAAATACTTTCACATTACTAGAGCCAACTACTTTTTTGAAATCAGAAATAAATTCATCAAATCATGGTCACATAAAAATCTTAATCACTGCTTTTCATCATTCTTTGAGAAAATTTTCATAGAGTGGTAATGTCATACGTAGTAATTCAATACTTCTCATAGCGTCAATATCCCTGAATCCAATTGTATTTGGAGCCATATCTGAAATGATTACATCAAATTTTCTAATACCGTGCTCTCCTATAATATCACGGACTTTCTCAGTATCTTGAATATCTTGGTTATACGTATAGACACCAGGTAAATCGATTTTGACATCTTTAATATCAAATCCTATTATCGTATATGGATCTTTCTGACCGTCGCTTTGCGACGGGTGCATCTTTGATGCACGACTACCTCCTCAGTAAGCAAGTTTTTCTTCGGCATATTGCAACCATGATCCAGGTGCACATCCTATATCCATAACAGATTTTACATTTTTATCAAAAATACGGTATTTATCATCAATTTCTTGAAGTTTAAAGGCGCTTCTCGCTACGAGACCTATTTTTTTGGCTTTTTTGAAATAATGATCCTGGGGATTGAAGTGCATATAGTAGGGATTAGGGACTAGGGATTAAGGGCTAGTATATGAATAATGAGTAAGAATTAAAGAGAGATTATTTACCTCTTGACTTTCATATGTCATCGGGGTAGTATCCTCCTCACTGTGCAAAAAAACCACAGTTAATACAATATGTATATACGTACTAATCTAAAAGAGAGTGGCATAGTCAAGCTATCTACAAACAGAATGGTTCGATTGAAGAATTGTATAACAAGATATACATTACAAATATTAGAACCAACTGTAAAAAAAGAAAATGGTCATTTTGTTTGCCTTGCTAAAATGATTGTTAAGCAAAGAAAAATAAGGAAAAAGAAAAAGATAATGTGGTTATTTAATATAACTTCATTCTCTTGGGAAAATACTAATCTACCTGAAGATCCAGAAATAACTCTTGATTTTTCTCCACTCCATGGGAAGGTCAGAATGGTAGAAAAATCCTTATAAAAGCAACTCATCTCTCTATCAGCTCTGTGTTTTACGGAGCTTTTTTTAGATTATAAATTCTTCCAGTCTAGTTGCAAAAGCATAGCATTTGAATATAGTGAAATATCTTTATATTTACGATACCTATTTGATGAAAAAGTGATTACGTCGATTTTGAATTGCAGCGTTAGTTATTACAGTGATACTCTATGCCATGAAATGAACATCAGTAGTGAAAGATGCAACTGGAACTCCATACATAGAAAAAACTGTTAAAACAAATGATATTAGTTTGTGAGATTTTATCACAAATACAAATACAGGTAGATATGAAAAAATTAAAGTCATTAATGACTCACTTTTACAATGATATAGATTAGTATCTGGAGATGAACAAGTGACTAGTATGGCACTTCAACAAAAAGTTAAGCTTGTATCATATGAAGTTGATAAAACAGAAAAACCATACACAAGTACTCTTTCAGAGCTATGAATACCGCTTACTTGAGCTACAAAAATCGTAGTAGCAACTGAAGAACAATGAGTTCTTTCTAGAATCTTGATTGATCAAATATTACCGACGCTATTCTTTTTTGCAGCGATTATTTTCTTCTTTAAAATGTTTTGACCAAAAGGTTGAACTGGATGAATGCCATTCAATATTCAAATATGAAAACGTAGTACCAAAGATGTAGCAAAAACAAAATTCTCTGATGTAGCATGAATGGATGAAGCAAAAGAAGAATTAGTAGAAATTGTAGACTTCCTCAAAAATCCTGAAAAATATAAAAAAGCATGAGCAAGAGTTCCAAAATGAGTGCTCCTCTACTGACCTCCAGGATCAGGGAAAACACTGTTAGCAAGAGCTGTTGCAGGTGAAGCTGAAGTACCATTCTTTTCAGCTAGTGGTTCTGAATTTATGGAAATGCTCGTAGGTATGTGAGCTGCTAAAGTAAGAGAGTTATTCAACAAAGCAAAAGCATGAGCTCCTTCAATTATCTTCATCGATGAAATTGACGCTATTGGAAAAAAGAGATGATGAGGTATGACTGGTGGCCATCAAGAACAAGAACAAACACTCAATCAAATATTAACTGAGATGGATGGGTTCGATCAAAATACTAAGATTATAGTTATAGCAGCTACTAATAGACCAGATACACTCGATCCAGCATTGATGAGATCGGGAAGATTTGATAGAAAGGTTTTGATTGGCAGACCAACATTGGAAGAAAGAGTATTGATTACAAAATATCACCTCCAAAATAAACAAGCTGATGAAACAGTAAACATAGATGCATTCGCTAGACGTACAAGTTGATTTGTAGGTGCTGATATAGAAAATGTTATCAATGAAGCCGCTCTCAAAGCTGCTAAAGATGGTAAAACTACTATTAGCAATACTGATATTGAATACGGTCTAGAAAAATTAGTTATGGGACCAGAAAAGAAAATTAAATCATTGAGAGAAAAAGAAAAACATATTGTAACATATCATGAATTAGGACATGCAGTAACAGCGTTCAATTTACCAGAAGCAGATCCGGTAGAAAAGATATCAATCGTATCAAGGGGTATGGCACTTTGAGTAACATGGATGATGCCTATTGAAGATAGTTACTTATCAAGTAAATCAAAATTCAATGATGAAATGGTATCGTTACTAGGAGGTCGTGCTGCTGAAGAAATATTTTTCTGAAAAGATCATATTACTACTGGAGCATCTAATGATTTTGAAAGAGTTACAAAAATTGCTAGTGATATGATTATGAAATACGGTATGGATGATGAGTTATGACAAATAGTTTATATGGACAAAGATAACTGAGAACGACAATCATTCAAACCATTTTCAGAACAAACAGCACAAATAATCGATAGTAAAATTAAATGACTTGTACAAATAGCATATCAAAAAGCAGTAGCACTATTAACAGCTAATAAAGATTTAATGGAAAAGCTTTCTAGTATCTTGTTTGAAAAAGAATACCTTAGCAAAGAAGAATTTGAACTTATTATGAAAGCTCCATTAGAAGAAGTAGATGGTATAGTTGAAACAATGCGTACTGCATATCGCAAAGAATTAGAAGCAATAGAGAAAAAATAACTTTAATATATAAGATACATTGTGAATCATGGATATGTCATTGAGAGTTATATGAAGAATAGTAGCTTGGTTTCTGTATACTACAGGGATTGTACTATTTATTATTTCATGAACAGCAATAGTAATTAAAAATCATCTTGATACTGCGGGCAAGTACATATGATTGCAAGAAGCATTAATAAGTCGATTTGCAATATTAGGATTACCATGTATTGGAATGATTTGTATTGGATATGCGCTACTATCTAAAGTACTGTGATGGAGAATTGTAATATTGTTTCTATGATTGATAATTGCAATGATATATATATGGGTATTCGGTTGAGTATATATACAACAAGCATTAATGAGATAATATTTTAGCTCTATTATTTAGACAACGATGTCAAAGCGTATTGTAGATAAACTAGTAAGAGATCATATCGTCAAACATATGGAAGAACAAGGTAAAAAAGTGACATACCGCAATCTCGAGCATCTTCATGAAAAAAAAGAAAAGCTTGTAGAGAAACTCGGTGAAAAATACAAAGAGCTTTTTGAATCTTTGATTAGCAACAAAGAATGAACTGAACATATCGTAGACAACATGGCAGATATGCTTGAAGTCATGAATAAAATAGCAAATATTTGGGATATTAACCTAAGTTATGTAATGGAACGCAAAAAAGCAAAAGTGACTGAAAAAGGTGGATATGAAAATTTTGTGTATATACAGCATGTAGAAGAGTAGCCTATTTAAGGCTATTTTTTAATATATCTTTTGTTTGAATCATATTTTCTTTAAATTGATATTTTCTTCGATTCCATATTTCTCACTCTATTCACATCTGACTAATAATATATTTCCTAAAGAATTGAGAACAGTCAAAGTCACATTTTTTAGTAAATATTTTATTCTCGTATATGTAAAGTAAATATGGTTTTTCTATAATAGAATAAATAGTCAATTCTTCTAAAGAACAAAGTTTTTCTCATCAAATAGATTGAAATTTTACTATATTACTATCATACGGCACTATATGTAAATGAGCATGCTGTATACAACTACATCAAAGATCTGAAGTAGCTCATCCATGCTCAAATAGTACTAATGGTCAAAAAAACCTATGAATAGTAGGTAATATAGTATTTTGAAATTCATAAAAACTATCCCACTCATCTCTTGTTAAATAACTAAATCAAGGTATATGTCTTTTTGGAAGTAGTAATGTATATCAGACATTGAAAGTTCAAATATTTAATGTGAGTACAAAGTATTTATTCTCTCGTAATATACAATCATCTATAATTATATCTTGAGCATCTATCTTATTTAATTTTATTTCACGACAAAATTGACATCATACTTGCATAATGTATATAGTAAAGTAATTAAATTATACTAAAATCATTCTGGTACTCAAATAGTCTCTTCAAATTGTATATTATTTCTATCTGCTTTAATAACTTCAATCATTCAAAGTAAGTCTTCAATAGTATCAAATGGGTTTTTTATATTTTCACGAATACTATTCTCAGGCAACCAATAAAATTCTCATTCATTATTGTTACATAATTCTCACTGTGGTGCAGAAATATGACATAGAAATAAATATTTATCTTCTATTACTTCATCATCTGAATTCATATTTATAAAATGAAATAATTTAATTAACTCTGCATTCCCCTTCATTCAAGTCTCTTCTCATAGTTCACGACTAGCAGTTTGAACAGGTGTTTCTCCTCGACGAATTTTTCAGGTAGGAAATCATTGTTTTCCAAAGAATGGATGTTTCTTTCTTGTATACAATAAATACTCAACTATTCATTTATTTATACGACTACAAGCCATTATCACTCATACTTTTTGAAACTTATGTGTATTATCTCTATGAGAATCTTTAGCATTAGCATATAGTTTTCATTGAGCAGTTAATACATAATGTGATTCAATCTTTTCAAGTAATCACTCATCTAGTAAAGTGTTAATATGAAAAGTAAGCTGGTTACTTGGTATATCATCATTAGGTTTGAGTTCTGAAAACTTCATTCATGTACTGAATAAGAGCTTTTCCAATATATCTATTTGGATAGGGTGAAGGGTTTTCATAATATTCCGTAACATATAAAATAATAGACATACTATATGCTAGAAAGGAATAAAATCTAGTCAATTTCACTTGACCAATAGTGACCTTTAAATTTATTGTGGAATATATATTATATTAACTACTGTATTATTGAATAAATTCCATGCATAAACTCCTTATCAAAGACGCATTTCGACAAATTCTTGGCCGCGTAATCTCAGCGATTGGCGGTTTTTTGGTAGTTAAGATTATGACACCGTATTTTGGACCACTCAGATTTGGTGACTACTCTACGATATTAAAGTTTTTTGCAATTTGGTCTGCATTCGCTGATTTTTGACTCTATGTAATTGCGCTTCGCAGACTTGGTGAACTCAAAGATTCACTAGCATCACAAGTAGATATGGAAAAATATTATGGAAAATTTGTGATGAGTAGATTTACGACTATTACTATTGTCTATACTGTTGCATTGATCATCGCGTATATGATTCCAGCATATACCAGCAATCCATATTTGATTCGATGATTACCATTGGGTATGATATTTTCAGCAAGTTTCATGACTGCTGGAATCTTGCAGCTCCCGCTGCAATTATATCGAGGGATGAAACACGTCAGTATTGCTTTGACACTTGCAAGAATTTCTCAAGTATTAGTAATGTTGGTGATTGTATGGCTATACAAATGAATAGATTTTTCATCAGGAGATTCTCGCTCAGTTACCGCTTTCCTTCTAATTATTTGAACCGTTGTGGTCAGTGCATTTGTACAATGACTGTATGTGCGGATTACCAGTAATCGTCATATTAAATTGCGTCTTGTACCAGATCGATGATTTACTCGATGAATCCTCAAAGAGAATCGACAATATTGATTAGCATACTGTCTGAGTAGTTTGCATACTCTCTGAGTAATGATTTTCATAGGTATATACTACCCTACAGTTAGTAATTTTAGCTATGTAGGTATATGGGCAGTATCAAGCGCTCTCATGGAGATACTCCTCATTGTACCAAGTTCACTATGAAACTCAATTATTCCAAAAGTTACACAATACACACTTGAACAAACACGCAAAGTATTTTGAAGTTTACTTATTTTTATTCTTTGGATAGG
>JAYTKZ010000085.1:0-9014 GCA_043729885.1 bacterium | reverse complement strand
ATGTACAAAGGCAAATGATATCTATAAGCTTGCTAATTGCTTGCAGTATCAAATTCACTCCAATTTGCCTGAAGTATATGCAAAAGTAGATGTGTCATTAGATTGTATTACCGTGCGTTTAATTGACCGTGCTACTATGAAACCACCGTTTGTAGAAGAATGGCTACACTCAAAAGTGCAGCAGAAACATTCAGAATTTACTTTCGATAAACTCGAAGGTTTCTACAAAACACAACCAATCTGGGTACAACGCAAACAAAACTTCCTTAAATTTATTAAAAACCTTTTTGAAACCGTTAAAAAAGTTACCAAAGAATTGCTATCATTCAAAATTGATAAGCAATCAAAAAAAGTAGTATTACAATACGCTTAGCAAACAACTGTTATAACTTATAAAATTAGTCTCGTGGATGCACGGGACTTTTTCTTTTTTTAAAAGCCGTTGTAACAGATGTATCATTACATAGAATGGTGTTGTACTTGTGAAATAAACTGTAATTATAATATTTCTCAAAACTATAAAGAATCTAAAAACCTTCTAAAACACAGTTCTCACCACAAATAATATCCACAAATCTATCAAAAGACTTTTTGAGATGACTAAATCCTCATTACCAATATTTATGTACAAATAAAATCACAAATGGTGTCATACAAAAAACATATCAAATATTTCCTGGTTATATTTTTTTCTACAATAATTCTAGTGATTTGATCAAAAAGTTATGCGTCTGATGTACAGCCATTTCTTTACCTCCCATTTTCATATAAATTCTATCGTTGATTCCAAATTACTGAAGCATGGCGATATAGCGGGAGTACATGATATACGAATCTTATTGGGACATGAGAATATTTCATACACTGAGTAAAACAACATAGTGCGATTGATTATGCATTACCATACGGTACTCCTGTATTATCACCTATGGATGGGTATATGATAGCCAGTTATCACAATGCTTTCTTGAAAGAAAAATGATATATGAGACTATATCAGTGAGTGCAACTACATTATTGATTATGATGGCATGTACAGATTCGAAATCCTACAAATAATATGTTTGTAGTTCTATGACATTTATCATCAATAGATGAAAAACTACCTGTATCTCCACCATATCCTACACGATGAAAAAAGTGAGTATCTAGGCGAGATCCTACAGGAGTGACATATAATACTGAAGTATTACAACAAATGATTAATGATCCACAAAAATATCCATGAGTCGTGTATGTAAAAAGATGACAGCGTATTGGTACAGTATGAGTGTCGTGAATAGAATGGGATAATGAAATGAAATCATCTCTTCCAATACCTAGAATTCCTGACTATCCACAATCTCTTTCACGAGATGAACCACATATTCATCTAGAGGTGTTTACTATTATTGATTGAAAAAAACAACTTATTGATCCATATAATATGTACAATGATTTTCGTTGATATCCAGATGGGAATACTGTCAGAACAAGTTTAAAAAATACATTTTTCCAACAAACATCAAGAGGTCGTATTCGTTTTGCAGATGAAAAGTAGTATAAGAAATTGTCATCTCGAGCGAAGTCGAGAGATCTTTTGAAAAAGATTTCTCCATTCCGCTTTGCTTCAGTCGAAATGACAGCTAATTGCTCGCAATGACAGTGAATCTACTTGCTAATCTCTAGTAATTCCTCAATCAACTTCCTATCATTACTCACTTTTGGAATCTTGTGTTGTCATCACAATTTTCCTTTCTTTTCTAATCGTTTATAGAATACACTAGGTGATACAAAATGTACAATAGGCTCAGAGATAACACCCGTATCGATTCTTTCATCTTTATATCACCAAAAGTCACATAATCATTTATCTAACTCATTGATAAATCACTCACTGTTCTGTGGGTGATTTTTGCATCATATGATAAACTCATAACATTTTCTTCAACTAGTTTCAATGTGTGGCCCAACAGTAAAGTCACTAATAGAAAGATTATATTGTTTACATGTATTCAAAACTGCTTTTTCTATATCACTTACTCACATAACTTCTCCAACCAGATCTATATAATACTTAGTTCTTCAAGTAATTTTTATTGTATACGGAGAAAGTCAGGTGAAAACTATAGTATCTCATAGTACATATCTTCGTAATCCAGCATTTGTAGTAACTAATATTACATATTCTTGATCAATCTTAGCTGTATGAATCGTATGAGCAATACTATAATCTCACACCAGATATTTATCCAAAGGAATGAATTCATAAAATACTCAGTGATTCAAAAACAACATCATATCATCACGATTATTTGCATGTTGCATCGCAAAAAATCATTCAGATGCATTGTATATTTGGTAATATTGTACTTGTTCACTTGGGAGGAGTTGTGCAAATGTTTCTTTATATAACTCAATTGACATTCATCATCGCATCACAAGTTGGAAATGTGGCCGCACTTCGAGAATATTTTTTGCCCCTGTTTTTTCCAATACTTTGAGGAGAAATTGTGAACATCGTGATGGTTGTCATGCTATTGATGTGATATTTTTTTTACTTGTTGCATTTATAATCTTCTCTACTTTTGGCTCTCGGTCTGGTAAATAAGCTATCTTTGCTTTTGGTTGCTTCATCAGCTTTGCTCGAATTGGAGAACTTTTTTGTAAAATTGCAGAGATGAATCATACATTTTTTTTGCCAGTGTATGGGTTGATTCCAAAACTTCCTCCTATGGTTATACTTTGTCCAGCGAACACACTAGTTGTAGGGTTTGCTTTTATATAGTACATCAAGCCAGCTTCTCATGCTTTGAAATGATTAGATTGTAATGATTTTTTTGTAACAGGGATATATTTACTCGTTCCAGTTGTGCCTGATGATGTGGCAAACCATTCGATATAACCAGGAGAAATTATATTTTTATTCCCACGCATCGCTTGTTCAATCCACGGTCGCATAGTATCATAGTGATGAATCGGTACCTGTTGTTGAAA
Organism: bacterium; assembly: GCA_043729885.1. Lineage (GTDB taxonomy): Bacteria > Patescibacteriota > Gracilibacteria > Absconditabacterales > Absconditicoccaceae > JBDHUW01. Next base: position 6,038 of record JAYTKZ010000085.1, on the reverse strand, counting down.
CGCATCTATCGATGCAATATCTGCGATATTATACTGTTTCCCAAATGTCGTGTTTCTACACTGGTACAGTCGTTTCGAGAGAAATATATTTTGATGTTTAGCTTTATTTTTTTGTATCTGAAAAAAACTCTTCGCGATAGAGGAGAGAACAAATGGAGTGAGTTTGATGTGTGGACGGTGAAATTTTATCATGTTGGTATAGTTAGTTGTCATTCTGACACTGAGAACATCGAAGTGGAAGAATCCAGAGACTAACTAGTATAAACCTGGATCCTTCGCTGACACTTCGTTGTGCTCAGGATGACATGTTTTTTGAAAGCAAACTAAAACGGTAGATCTTCATTTTCATCATACGCCATTGGTTCTGCTTTTGTAGATCCTGTCGCTGCACTTCCTGATCATTTTTGAATTACTTCGATTTTTCGACCACTTATAGAATTATATCGTTTACCATTATATTCTTTAGCTCTAGGATTGAACAATACTTTTACGATATCTCCTGGCTTAATTTCTGCTATTAATCCGCATTTTTCTCCGAAGAAATCTACCATAATACTATCTTTATATTGTTTATCATTACTTTCTTCTAGTGAGATACTTTGTTTAGCAAGTCATTGTGCACCAATGCTTTCTTGGTTCGATTTGAAGAGTACTTTTCCGATGAATTCCATAGTGATAGATGAATGATAAAATGATACCATTTATACTATATATTTGATTGGGGAATGGAAGAGTAAAAGGTAAAATAGGATATGAAAGTTAAGAAGAATAAAGAGCGCATATGTTGAAATGTGTCATCTCGAGTGGAGAGTAGCGTAATCGAGAGATCTCTAATAAACCTATGAATGCTAGAGATTTCTCCACTCACTACGTTCGGTCGAAATGACCTATTCCAACAACAAAAAAACTCCCTCACAGGGAGAGAGTCTTTTGTAATCATATAATAACTACTAGTAAATATAGATATATCTAAGATCAGGTGAATTTCTATTAGAATAACACGCTGACGCAGGTATTACCGCAGTATATCATGTATATCATACTGTAACACAATTTCTTTCATATGCATCAGCATCATAATATTTAATAACCGCTCATGAATGTGCAGTAAGTCATGTACCTGCTGTAGTTGATCCTGACACAGTAACCCAGTTTGATAATGACCCATCTGTTTCAGTTCTAGCTACTACAATAACTGCAGCAGCTTGAAGTGAATTTCTATTCAATGTAGTAAATCCATAGAATCCTCAATTTATTGTTGTAGCTGTTCCTGCAATACCAGAACCGACTGTTCATAAGTACCAAGATGATTGATTAAGATCAATAGGCATTTCTGTCAAGTAGTTGGCATTTGCTACCAAGAAAGTTCTTAATCCACTATTAGATGAATTAGCTAGTCCTGACAGTGCTACAAAGCTACCATTATCAGATCCGTATACAGCAAGTGATGAACCAATTTGCGTAACGTCTGCTTTTCTTTTAGTATCTCTTGCTCTAGCTTGAACAGTTTGAAGTCTAGGAATCAATGCTGCAGCGAGAATACCAATAATTACTACCACGATCAACATTTCGATCAAGGTAAAACCTTTTTTAAATTTGTTTTTCAACATACTTGTAAAAGTATAATAAAATAAAATGCCCCCACGATATATTGTATTAACAATTCTTTGCAAGGGGAATTAAGGTTGTTTTAAGGAAGAAATGGCTTATTTATGAGGGAATGTATTGACAGTATGAAAATATGTATGTATTAGTGATGACACTTTAAATGGTATCTTAAGTAGAAAAGTCTGTGTCATCCTAAATGAAACACTGTCATCCTGAGTGAAACACTGTCATCCTGAGCGAAACACTGTCATCCTGAGCGAAACACTGTCATTCCGGGCTTGACCCGGAATCTATAAACACGGATCAAGTGCGGGGTGACATAAAATTCACGAGATTCTTAGTTGTCGCCTCAGAATGACATATCACTACTAAGAATTTCTAGTCCCTAATCCCTAGTTCCTAGTCCCTCATACTTATGACATCAAACATATCATCTCTATATGATGCGTATGCGGAAACATATCAACTGGCTGAATAATTCTGGCTTTGAAAAGCGGTGAAAGTAATTCTATATCTCTGGCAAGAGTCACTGGATTACATGATATGTAGAGGAGTTTGAATGGCTTTTGTCTTCTGAGATCATTGAGAAAACTAATTACATTTTTGTGTAATCAATCACGTGGAGGATCCACTATAATACATTCTGTATGTTCACATACTTCACCAAAAGTACTGTCACCAGTAATTAGCTGTTCTGCTTTCCCAGCTACGAAGTAGCTATTTTCTATGGAATTAATTTTTGCATTGTATTGCGCATCAACTATAGCATCTGGCACAATCTCAATACCATAAATACTATTTCATATTCATAGTTTGTTAAATGAAATTCAAATGCTTCATGCACCACAATACAAATCAATTAGTGGTCATGATACTTCACCTAATATAGATGCAGCAGTTCCAAAAAGTACTTCTGCACCATGTGTATTTGTTTGGAAAAAACTATTAGCTGAAACTTTAAATGTTGCTTCAACTATTTCTTCATCTTCTTTTTTGAATTGTAACTTTTCATAGATATGTCATTCTCATCGAAGTGGGCGTTGTACTGTCTCATGTGTAAAGACAGCATCTCATAGTCAGTTATTATATGAAACAATTAATGTTGTAACATGCTTTTGTATGAATTCATCGTGTTTTATAGTCTCTTGGAAAATATTTCGTAATCATAGCATATTTTCATCCATCCCTTTGTCTGAGATACTGAGATTAACTAGAAATTGCCCTGTGTTAATTCATTCACGGATGACGAGATGTCTTAGTACTCCATGATGTTTTACTTGATTATATACTGGTAGTCATGATGTTTTACAAAGATTTTTGAAGTGATGGAAAATTTTCCTTGATGTATCAGTTACTAGTAAACAATCATCTACATCTATAATTTGAGAAAATTGTCATTGTTTGTGAAATCAGACAGCTCGAGGATTGTAATCATCTCCAGATTTAAAATCACCAAAACTATATTCTATTTTATTTCTATATCCAAATTCATCTGGTGAGGGGAGTATATCTCTAATTTCAGCTCACTGTATATGCGCTGTAATTCCTCTAAAACTATCGAGAATGATATCCATTTTGAGTTTGAGTTGTTTATCATAACGAACTTGTTGTCGTTTACATCCACCACATCATGTTTTGTATTTAGGTTGGTCAGATTCTAATCCAGGCGCAAAATAGTGAGCACATGGTGCTTTAATTTCAGCATATTCTTTTGATAACTCATGAACAAAAAAGACTCTTCCTTCGAAGAAATCTTTTCTAGATCTCGTTACTATAACATCAATAATTGAACCTGGAAGTACTCATCATTGTACTAGTACTTTCTTTCAATCACTACTGCGTCAAATCCCGACACCTCAGTAGCCGATCTTGTCAATTGTGATGTTTTGTAGTATCTTTGTTTTTTTAGACATTAATGAAAAGTTATTATAATAATTACTTTATTGTCATCCCGGGCTTGACCCGGGATCTATGTTCATTGAAAATGGACCCCGCATCAAGTGCGGGGTGACAGGGATACTCAGTAATTATATTAAACAATCTCTCCTGTTTCCGTATTAACCGTCACCATATCACCTTCATTTTTGTGAAGAGGAATTTGTACTTCTAGACCAGTTTCCAATGTTGCTGGTTTTTTCCCTGCTTGGGCTCTATCTCATCTAATACCAGGTACTGTTTCTTTGATAGCGTATTGGATAGTTGCTGGAAGCATAATACTAAGTACATTGTCTCCATGTTTTTCCAAAAATACATCTAAGTTTTCTTTGAGATATCCTGCTACATCTTCTACGATAGATTTATCCAGATCATGCATCACACCAGTATCATTTTCCATGAAAGAGTATGTATCACCAGCAGCATACAAGAATACTGCACTCATTCTACTTACATCAGCAAGATCTAACACTGTACCAGATTTGAATGTAACTTGTTGTACATTCCCAGTTACAATATTTTGTACTTTGAAAGTATATGATCATTGTCTTTGTTGCATTTGCATGAAACTCATATCGAGTACTTTCATCAAATTTCCATCTAGATCAACAATTGTACCTTTTTTAATTTTAGCTACATCAATTTTCATCAGAATACAGTAATGTGTAAAAACAATACCGTTTAGTATAGGGAAATGAGGAGTGAAATCAATGAAACTCTATAGTATCATTCAGTTAATTTTATTGATGTGTCATCCCGGGCTTGACCCGGGATCTATGTTCATTGAAAATGGACCCCGCATCAAGCGCGGGGTGACAAGTGAATTTACTATAAAAACGCTGCTGTCAATGCCTTGATAATAGCATATGCGAAAATCACTACTAATACTCACATAATTGCATCTTTGATGATATCAGGACTTGGTGTTTTTCCACTAAACACAGCGGTCGCATATTTGTACCCTGCATAAATAATCATTACTACTCAAACAAGTAATCATACTTGAGAGATGAATTTAATAATATATACGATGTATTCGATAATCGTTTCCCAAGAAAATATTCAAGTCGCAAATGATGCTCCAGTATCTGGTCTACCATTTTTACCTGTATCATATTTTTTAGCTTGATCATTATATCTATCTCGTACGGTTCATGAACCACATCATGCACCTATTCAAGATACACAATCAACTTGTTTTCCTAATTCATTAGGGTTCTTAGCCTCTGGAATAATCTCTAAACTATCTACTGCAAATGAAAATGGCACAATCATTGTGCTCATACATACAGTAACTATCAGGATAAGAAACTTTTTCATTGATGTTCGAGGTATAAAAAATACTATACAGTATAATATTATCTAATATGCAAAAAAATGCAACTTTTGTCCCACGTATTGAGAAAAGCAGTCGTAAGTAAGAAATTAAGCCAAACATCGCATGTTGGGATAGCTCTTCATGCAATTTCTGAGCATATTGATCACAAAATAACTACAGGACATATCAAAAATGGAATTCTTTTCCTATCACTGTCAAATCATGGCAAAAAGATGCTTCTCTACCGTGAAAAATGAGCAATATTACAAGAAATCCACAAAAAACTAGGGGAGTATGGATATGCGTTGAAAATTAAGGATATTAGATTTAGTAGTTAGTGTATTATGTCATCCCGGGCTTGACCCGGGATCCAGTCCATTGAAAATGGACCCCGCATCAAGTGCGGGGTGACAGAATCAAGTGCGGGGTGACAGAATCAAGTGCGGGGTGACAGTTACTATTTACCTAAATTCTCATACAAAATCTTCTTAATCTCTGCCCAAAATCATTCTTGTGGGAATAGTCCAGATTTAATGTTTTTGTCCAGCATCAAGAATTCATGAAATATTTTTTGTAATTGTGATTGATGAGATTGGAGATATTTGATATATTTTAGATCTTTTACAATAGGAAAAAAGTGAATTCATATTTCTGCTCCTATCTCTTTGGCTGAAGTTATGCCACGACCATAGACATCTACTGTCTGAATCATATGTTTTAGTCCCCAGTAAAGCATTCATAGAAACTCTGGCCATGCAGTCATAGACTGTGCTGATGCATCAATTAACTTCATTGCTGTATCTAATTTTCATTCAAGAATCGCATCCAACACACCAAAAGCATTTACTTGAATTGGAGTATAAATAATCGCATCTCTGTCTGTGTCTGTGAGATCTTTTTGATTAGTATATTTGAGAAAAGTTACTATTTTATCTGCTTCTTGGCTCATACGAAAAAGATTATTTCAGACGTATGCAATCATATAATCGGCTAAATCTTGTGTAAAGTAATCTCATAGTTTTTGTTGTAAAAATGTAATCAATTGTCCATCAGAAAGCGTCGGGAAACTTTTGATAGTTGCTTTCTCAGCTAATGTCTTATACAATTTTAATCTTTTATCAGGGTCAATTGAAACAAATACTAATAATATATCTGGTGATAACATAATTTCTTCAGC
>JAYTKZ010000084.1:0-1900 GCA_043729885.1 bacterium | reverse complement strand
TTTATTGCTGAAAAAGATATTCGTATTTGAGATTGGGTATGGCTACAAAGAAGTTGAGAAGTAATCCCTTATGTTATTGCTGCAATATCTGAAAGACGTGCTGGTGATGAACAACCAATAGTAATTCCTACAGTATGCCCAGAATGTGGGTGAGTAATTGAAAAAGCAAAAAGTGACATTTATGTGTACTGTACTAACCCCATTTGTCCTGCAAAAATCATAGGACAAATATTATATTTCGTATCTCGTGATGCGGCAAATATAGATGGTATTGGTGACTCACTAGTTGAGTTATTGATTAAACAGTGATTAATATCATCAATCGCAGATTTATATTCTTTGGAAGAGTCACAAGCAAGATTACAACTGGTATCTCAAGCATGAGTGGGACAAAAGAAATACTTTGAACTCATTGAAGAAATTAAGAAATCAAAAGTAGCTCCACTATGGAGATTACTCAATGGATTAGGTATTATGCATATTGGGAAAAAGACTGCGCAAATAATTATTGATGCAGTGTGAGAACAACTCACTGATGCTGCTAAACAAAAGTTTACAATCTATGATCTCGAGTCATATCTTAGTAACGAAGAATTTCTCCTCAGTATAAAATGAATTTGACCAGAAACAGTATTGTCACTTGAACAGTGGTTTCAAAATCCAGATAATAAAATAGTTTTAGAACGCATGGCAGAGAAATGAGTTGCATGGAATATATTTGATACTAAAACTATCATCAAGGGAAAACTTACATGAGTTAGTTTCTGTATTAGTTGAACATTTGAACTTCCAAGAAAGATACTAAGCGATATCCTCTCAAAACACGGTGCTGTAGTGACAGAAAACATCACACAACAAACTGGATTTCTTGTAGTATGAGAAAATCCATCAAGTAAAGTTGCTAAAGCGCAAGACTATAATATTCCAATCGTAGAAGGTATTGAACGCCTTGAACAAAAATTTGAATTCCTCAAAAATGATATCGCTCCTATGAAGCTTTTTGCAAAAGAAAAGAAGGTAGAGAAACCGAAGCAGGATAGCTTATTTTAGTACTTAACGACAGTCATCTCGACCGAGTGAAACGAGTGGAGAGATCTCTCTAAAATGACTCACTTATTTTATAATTACATTATACCCATGATATCAACACTCCTTATTATATGATCAATTATCCTACTCGCAGTTATGAGTCCATGACCAGACTTCGTAGTAGTAATGAAAAACGCAATTGCTGGTTGAAGAAAAGCATGATTGATGACAACACTCGGAATAGCACTATGAATACTCGTCCATGCGACATACTGTATTCTTTGAATCTGAGTAATAATCACAAAATCGATTCTACTCTTCCAAGGTATCAAGATTGCAGGGGCATTATACTTGCTCTACCTCTCATATATGCTATTAAAAGCAAAAAAAACAACCGACGAACAAGTCGCAATTATGAAAACTAAACAAAAAACAAATGCCTGATATATCAAAGAATGATTTCTCGTAAATCTTCTCAATCCCAAAGCGACGATATTTATACTATCACTATTCACTCAAGTTATCACGCCAACTTCAGGTCGAACAATGAAAATTGCACTTGGGTTAGAAATATTCTTGATTACTGCTGCATGGTTTAGTCTGGTATCATACGGCATTAATACATCATTTATCAAGCGCAAAATTCATAACATAAAATATTATCTAGAAAAAGTTATGTGAGGTATCTTAGCAATCTTGGGACTCAAGGTACTGCTATCTAAATAGACTCGCATTTCCTGACCAAAGGTCAGGCCAGGTCTTTGACCTGGTCTTTTTTATATTATAGATTGTAATCCAAATTGCATATTTTATGAGAAATATGGAGTAGAAGTATTGTAGAATACTTCATACGGCGTACGATATTTGAGGA
>JAYTKZ010000083.1:0-2793 GCA_043729885.1 bacterium | reverse complement strand
TTTTTATATCGTTCATGATATATAAATACACACACTCAAATAGTAATAAACACATCTGCAAGATTAAATACTGGAATAATTTGTATGTTTAGCCAATCTCTAACTCATCAAAATACTATCCTATCAAAAAGATTTCATAATGCTCATGATAGCAATAAAACAAATGTTCGGAATGGTATAAGCTTTCTGGAGTATGCTATAAAACAAAAGATAATTGCGATAATCGAAACTCAAATCAATATTTGCATAGGAAAAGGAATTCATCGAGCACCTGCAGTATTTAATACACTTGCAATATAATTCCCCTGTGATTGAATAAATATTGCTTTAGTAATACTATCAATTGTAAATAATAATATCACTAGTACAATTTCAGATCAAAATATTCTTATACGATTCATCTTGCAAAAATATAATGTAAATAGTATATTTCACTTATATTTATATTACTCTACTCTATACATATGGTAAAAGAATTTATGGATTTTATGCTTGCTAATAATGTTATTGGTGTAGCGATTGGACTATTAATTGCAACTAAAGTTGGAGAAGTAATCAAAAGTATTATTGAAGATTTAGTTACTCCACTTCTTCTAGCACCAGTATTTAAAAAGATGAAAGTAGATAGTATTGAAAAACTTTCTGCTAAATGAGTGCTCTATGGGAAACTTATTGCAAGATTAATAGAATTTGTTGTTGTAGCGTTAATCGTGTTTGCTATAGTAAAAGGATTAGGAGTAAAAACACCATAATCGGAATATCAATTTCCAGACCGAAGGTCTGGCCCCGCTTCTCAGCGGGGATTTTTTATATTAAAATATCTTAGATCTGGCATAAAGATTGAAAAATAGAAGCTAGATAATGATTTTTTGGCATACTGTACTAAATGTTAATTTTTTGATTGACTTTCACCTGTCAGTAGATTACTATTGTCATACTATCTTCTAACTATTCAACCATGTATCAACAATATCGTCAAGCAAAAAAATCTCCAACAACAAAATGAGCCAAAATATTGGCTATAGTATTTGTTTTAGTAATTTTAGGGTGAGGTCTTTGGTATTTGTCAAAAATTTGACAAAAAGTAGAAGAAGTAGAGCAAGGTGTTGATACTACAAAACCAGCATCAATTACTGATAAATGGTATGTTGGGAAAAAAGTATCATTAAGCTGAGATTTACAAACATCAGCAGATACTGCATATACACATACTCTCAAAACAGTATGAGGTGAAACTATTAAGATTTTCTCATCATCTAGAGATTTAAGTAATTATAAATGAACTGTATATACACAATGAATTGTAGTGAAATTTGATTGATCAGAATATATTGTTGATCTTAGCGCAATTGGCACAAGCGAATCTGATTTAGAAACAATATCATTACCAACATCTTCATCGACTCGTATATTACCAAATATATGATTAAAAATTGATCTGAGTAATCGTAGTGATATCACATATAGTAATTCATGATCTACAATTATCCTCAATGCTGAATGATTTTCAGGAAGTGTAAAAGTAGAATGATTTAGATGTGAAGTATGATTCCCAGAAAAAGATTGTATAGCGTTAAGTAAAACATTTACTGAAGGTTCATTTGTGAGTGCATGAGGTATGACATATAGTAAATGACCAAATGCGACATGGTTTGCATACAACAATGCTGGAGCATGATATAGAGTTACTACTGACTCTGATGCAATGTTATACAAAGTTTCAAGTGTATTGATTCCAATCAATGAAAATTATATCAAGAGTCTATTACCACAAGCACAAAAATTATGTGCTACAATCACAAGCCTAACAAAAAACACTATTACAAAAGATACTCTTTCAAGTTGGAAAATGATATTGGATGGTAAATGAGTTGGATGATCAGTTGGACAATGTGTAGTTCGTATTTCATTTACTGAAAGTGGGGAAAGTATATCACTTGAAAAACAAACATGAGCACAAACTATAACTACTGGAACAACGAGCACAACAAATGGGTGAGCAACAGTAGCACCAAATTCAGGTTCAGTAGCACCAGTAGTTACTGCTTCTGGATTAGTATTTACATCTACTAGATGATGATACTCTATTATATACCCATCTGCAAAGATTTCATATAATGGAACTAATGTTCAAGAAGATTTGGGAATCGCAAAACTGAATTGTTATATTCGTATTGATGTGAAAGATTACAAAGATAGAGACGATGACAGCGTAGGGCCATGAGTTTCAATCTATGAATGTACATCAAAAGAATCATCTGAGTCATTGTCAGCTAAAGCATCTGGATATATTTTCAAAACAAGTGCTGATGGAACTAAGTTGTTCTTTATTAAAGTACAAAATGCGGCTTGGAGCGATTTTGCAAGTAAGATTAAAATTCAGTAGTAAATAGTAAATAGAATGATGGGTATAAAAAATCCTGAGACTATCTCAGGATTTTTTAATTATTTATCTTACTATATCGATTATTTATCATTTATCATAGTAGCTAACCTCCCTTCCAAATTTTCATTTATATATACTACTTTTGCGTTATCTTTCCCTATCTTTTCTAATGTTTCAATACGAGATGATGCTAAAAGGAATTCTAGTATAACATCTCATTTTAATGTAGCATCAGATGATTTAATTTCTTCGATAGAGTTTTTGAATCAATTTGCGATTGCTTCTCTTTGAAGTGCCATTCACTCACCTATTAATTTCTTCACTTGTTTGTCTGCTTCTGCATTCAAGATATCTGATTGTTTACGTCACTCTGCATCATTGATCGCAGCTAGTTTATTTTTAGATGA
>JAYTKZ010000082.1:0-10603 GCA_043729885.1 bacterium | reverse complement strand
TACTCCTATTTCAGTAAAAAGAAAAACTACACAAGTTACAATTAGCAGTTCCTCACATCCTACACAAGTAGCATCTATATGAGATACAGTTGATTTAAGCATGCAAACTGACTGATATATTACTTCAATTACATGGGATTTTGGTGATGGGACTACTCCATATCAATGTGATGGTAGAGCTTGTGCTCAAACAAAACATGTATTTTGATCTGGTGGGACTTACTCTATTAGAGCTACTATAGAATATAAAGGATTACCATCTTCTACAAGTACATTAAAAATTAAGGTTGAATAGATATCAATATAATATTTCAATCAGAGAATCACTCATAAATACCCCGCACCTAATCACGGTGCGGTTTTTTGATTGAATTTTAATTTTTTATATATATGATATTATCACAAAACAATAATATATGATATACTTTATTGTAGGTCTAGGAATCATTGTAGGTGCTATTCTATGTGAGCTCATCATAAGTTGGGTTTTAAAATCAAAATTTGGAATAGTGTCTCCAATGCCAATGGTACTATCTTCTGTTGCAATAGCAGTAATAATGGGAATCATTGCATACATATTTCCTTATCCTTTCATTGCATCAATGTTTGGAGGGACATGTGTATACCTTGCATTTATCGGATTATTGTACTATGCTGCAGTCAGGGGGACAAGAAATGATTGAAAAAATCTCAAAAAAATTATTGCACACTGTTTACAGTTGTGCTTTTTTTATTATCTCAATCAAATTTAATACTTATACTTTGTCATCCCGGACTTGATCCGGGATCCATTTCATTAAATACTTTTCAATGTCTTTGGACTATCCGTCCGGGACATAAACTCGTCATTCTGACACTGAGTATTTATCGAAGTGGAAGAATCTCATGTAGAACTATTGTTTGACACTAATTAGTTATTTTTCATAAATAAGTATTTTCAATGTCTTTGGACTATCCGTCCAGGACATACTTTTTTTCACCCAGCGAAAAAAAGTATGCAAAAAACGCCTCGTCCAAAATAAGTGAACTTGAAGCAATGAAATTTCACATATGATATAGCGAAATACCAACCCATTCTTCGAACGGGACCCATGGTATTTCTTTATTCAGTTCACCGATATTTTGGACATTAAAAAATAAAAAAACCTCCGTATAAAACGGAGATTATAAATAACATTTCATGCATTCAACTATACCAATTTCCCTGAGAGTCTTGCATCAAATCTGTTGTTCCACATCTTTTACAGGTTCCGTGATTTGAGGCACCGTCGTAGCTGGTTGTAACAATATCTCTATTTCTGTGCCACCCATAGGAGTGACAAAACCAGGCAGAATTAGAAAAAAGACTAACAATCAGCATGATAAATAGCAAGCCCAGAGCCCCAAAAAATCCACTGGCAAGGATTGATAAGAATGTGATTTTTGGTACCATCTCAGACATATAGGGAGCTAATATAATCCCTATTACAATACCTACAATAGCACCAATAATAAGTGTCCAAGTGAGCACTTGAGCACTACTTTTACTCTTTTGTGTTGTTTCCATATCATATATTTTAGTAGGTATACTATATATAAATAAGCTTATAAAGTCAATAGTTGATAATTATATGCCTTTATATTCTGTGATCTTTCAGTATAAAGGACTAATTATTCCCCATTCCCTATTCACCATTTACTATTCTCTATTCACTCACCTATGCACTATACAATCAAATACATAGCATGAATACCAGTATTATTTGCACCTATGAAAGATAGTACATCTACAACAGTTGAGATAATTGTGAAAGCATGATCAGTCTACGAGGATGCAAGAACAAATTGATTGAGTCATTTCTTGGAGCATATGTTTTTTAAATGATGAAAAAAATATACATCACCAAAAGTTGTTGTAGAAACAATTGAAGAATTATGAGGTGAATTCAATGCATTTACATGAAATGACTATGCTTGATACTATGTAAAAGCAGCGCCAGAACATATATTCACGGCACTTGATGTGCTTGGTGATATGATGGTTCATGCTGCATTCCCAAAAGAAGAAGTAGAGAAAGAGAAATGAGTGGTGATACAAGAAATCAAAATGTATGATGATAGACCAGATGCAAAAGTAGTAGAAATATGGGATAGGAACTACTTTGGAGACAATAGTTTTGGACGACCAATTATTTGACCGGAAGCAAATGTTTTAGCATTTACACAAAAGGATCTATTTGATCATAAACAACAACTTTATACTAAGGATAATATGTTGATTGTAATAGCATGAAGTATTTTAGATGAAGCACGTATCACAGATACTATCAGTACTCTTTTTAGCACATTACCAGAAAAAACAACAGGAAATAGACCAACATACAACAACAATCATCCAAAAAATAAACGAGATATTATTTCTAAATGAACACATCAAAATCACTTAGTATTTGGTGGACCATGATTTGGACATGATGACAAAAGATACTATGCAGCAAAACTACTTGCAAATATTGTTTGAGGAACTATGTCTTCTAGACTTTTTCAAGAGATAAGAGAAAAAAGATGATTATGTTACTATATCTGATGTAGCCATCAAACGCAACCATCACACGGTAATTTTATCATCAGAGCTGGGTTATCAAAAGAAAATTATGAGCCAGGAATTGAAGCAATTAAACAAGAACTTATTAAAATAGCACAATGAAATATTACTCAAATCGAACTGGATAAAGCACAATGAAATATGCTTGGAAAAATACAAATGGGTATTGAAACATCTGATCAAATGGCTGATTTCTTGGGCGCTCAACAACTCCTCTACTGAGAAGTAAAAACACTTGAAGATATTCTTGCGAACTATAAAAAAGTAACATTAGCTGATATTCAATCTATTGCACCGATGCTTCATCCTGATAATTTATATGGGTGCACGATTGATTAGATTTCGTAATTACATTTCTTATATGTTTTACTCTTTAATAGTACTTTAATGGAATTATTTTTTGTTGACAAATACTCTAGAAAGGATATAATAACATAATAAATAAACTATATGAAAAAATCATTAACAGCTATGCTAAAGTCAATTAGTAAGTTCTTTACAAGGAGCTTCTATTTAGATGAAACAAAAGATGAGGACGTAGTTAATGAGATTAAAAAGATCTTAGAGACTACATCTATTGCTCTTCCAAAAGAGCATGGAGAAATAGGAAAAGCCTGGAGAACAAAGTATACCAAAAGGATCGATGGTAATGATATTATCATAGATTCAAATTATGAGATTCTTAAAATCACAAAATGGGAAATTATCTATCTCAGAAAACATAAAACCAGAGCTGATATGTATAAGCATAAAATAATTCTGGATAGATTCCCATTGCAGTTCAACAAAAAGAAAAGCTTTATATCCCCTGGGTTCATGAAAAGCTTTATGCAAAAGTATCTGCGTGTACTTGCAAATAATACTATTGTAAGTGGGATGCAGTAGTAAATTATTAAAAAAATATTAATCCCTCCTGTTTCCAGGAGGGTTTTTTTAAATTGAGAAATAGTGCGTACGTAGTCCTGTCATCCTGAGCGGAGCGAAGTGACAGCGAAGGATCTCATGTAGACTCTCGTTTGATTACATACAATAGTTATAAAGAAGATTCTTCGCTCTGCTCAGAATGACGTGTTTACTTTATTCTAGTCCCTAGTCCCTAAAAATGCTTCGCATTTTTATTGCCCCCAAACTATCTTCTTCTCACCATTAATTTCTTTATGTTCAGTTGCTCTAACACGAATCTTATCACCGATATTATACACATCTTTCCAAGAAATTCACTCTGGTACTTTAATCATATTTTTGTGCAACAATCATTCTACTCCTCTCACTGTTACAAATAATCAATAATTATATTTCAACTTCACGATACCATCATACTGATTTCCTAGTACTACATCATCAATTGTGAAAGTAGTTTTAGTTGAGATAGGAATTCATACATCGCTTACTATTGGCGTAATTCTTGCTTCCACAGATCATGGGACAGCCTGTTGATGTGCAGCGGGAGCTGCACCCTGGTTAGAACCAGGTACTACTTGCTGTGTCGGAGTAGCTGGTTTTGGTACTACTGGTGTAGCTGATAGTGTTGCTGGCGTTGTTGGAGAAACAGCTACTGGAGAAATTGGTGTGGAATCCATTTTCATCGCTTTTTCCATAGCTTTCTCTACAGGTGAGAATGATTTATTTGACCGAATTTTAATCAATTCTTCCAACTTTTCACGCTCCATTGAGTAACGTTGACGAGATTGTGTACGAATCTTTTCTTTGATTTCAGCGCTAGCTTCAGGCTGCCCAAGTGGCAATGTACCCATAGAAAATGGATCAGACATAATACCATCGATCATCAAACGAATATATGCACGAAATTTTGGAATTGAAATCATATCATTTGGAGTAACAACTCATTTGAATTGCTGTGCCATTTGGACGGCATCATCATATCAGATATTAAACGATACCATAGAACCCACATTACCAAAAATCGCATCACGAATAGTCTCGTTGAGCTGAGATGTATATTGATTAGCAATAATAAGCGCCAAGCGGTATTTACGAGCTTCAGACAAAATCACGGCAAACGAATCTGTCGCAAAATTTTGGAACTCATCAATATGTAAATAGAATGGACGACGATCTCTTTCTGGAATATCAGTACGAGACATCGCATCAATTTGCAATTTTGTTACGATAAATGATCAAATCATTTCTGTATTATCTTCACCAATTTTTCACTTTGATAGATTTACAAGCAGGATTTTTCACTCATCCATTACCTTGCGCATATTTAATTTTGAAGATGGTTGCCCAAAGACATTTCTCACTACTGGAGATGACAAGAACTGCCCTACTTTATTGGTAATCGGAGCAATAGCTTCGTTTCTTTGTGTGTCAGACCATTTGTCAAATTCACCACGCCAAAATTTCAATACAATAGGATCTTTCACATTTTCAAGTACTTCTTCACGGAAATTTTTATCTGTAAGTACACGCATAATATGCATGATGGTCGCATTTGGATACTCTACTACTGATAACATAACATTACGCAATACATACTCCAAACGCGGTCCCCAACTTTGTCCAAATAACTTTTTGAATGTTGAAACAACTCATGAAACAATTAGATTTTTTTCATCTTCACTATTGTATTGCAACAGGTTAAATCAAATTGGATTACTTGTATCTCATACATCAAACAAAATTACATCATTTGTACGTCGACTTGGAACATGTTCCATGACTGTATCTACCAAATCTCCATGTGGATCAATCAAACACAATCATTTATTTGTATACATATGTGATTTGATAATATTCGACAAGAATGTTGATTTCCCAGTACCAGTTTTTCATACGATATACAGATGACGGAATGAATCTTCATCTTTGATACCAAAACGGATTTCTTGCCCTCTATAATCTGTTTTCCCAAGCAAAGTAAGTGCATTCTTTTCTACCATTTCTGGTAATGGTAATGCAGGTGGATATGATAATTTTCTATACACTGCATAATCAAGTGTATTCACAAAATAATCCTTTGTAGGGATATGGAAAAAGTTAGCCACTTGTGAGAGTGTCATTTTTGTTTTAACTTTTTCTGATGTAACAATTACTGATCCTTTGTGGATGAATTTAGAGAAGATCGCTTTTGCGGTCAATCTCATTCACTCTGCTTGTGCAGCATTGCTTGATTGAAATCATACACCAACAGCTATACCTACTTTGATAGCATCTTCAGGTTTCTCTTCTTTTTCAACAGCTTTCTCATCCTCTTTCTTAGCAAAAATCTTTTTAAGCACTCATGATACTTTTTCAAAAAAAACATCTCGGAAACTTTTTTCAGATTTGAATGAATAGGTAAATGAGTATGAAAGTTTTTGTGATGCATCAACATTGTCAAATACACCAAACAGATCTTTTAGTGGATCTAGGTATTTTCATTCTTTCATAAAATCTCTATCTACTGTGAGAATATCTTTTTCACCATATGAAATTCGGTATTGAGATCCCAGTGGTTTATAATCTTCTCTAATGAGTTCTGATGTAGAATAATTTACATAGAATACATTTTCAAAATAGATTGCAACACTGGCTGGCATAATTGCATACATCACAATAGATGATCTATTTCATGTGATTATATACTCTACTGATTGCGTTAAATCCATAAAACTTTTCAAAAATGATTGCCAATAAGCTGTTCCATTTTCATTATCTTTGAAAGGTTTAATACGATACACTACTTTATCACCTGACAATAATGGCTTTTTAACTACTTGTTCAGGGGTTTCAATAATTTGTTTTACGGGCGTAGGATTCGCATCTCCAACACTTGCAGGTGCAGAACTTGAACTAGAAAATTGCTGGTTTGCCTTCTTAGCCAGCTTTCTACCAAGGTTTTCTGCGAAATCAAGAATCATATCTGCAATCATGGATTTTTTGTAAGTCTTTTAGATGAAATAAGAGTTTCTAACTACTCTCTTAGTATACTGATAAAAGGTCAAAAAGGCAAAAATGGGATGGGAAAATCGCATAAAAAGTGATATTTGGTAAAAATGGCAATGATAGTGGCTAGTGAATAATGAATAGTGAATAGTAAATAGTGTATGTATACGATTAATATAGTTGACATTATACTATAAATATAGTATAATATATTATAAAAACAAAATATATGGGATCAGCTATCTGTCGAGTTGATGGATGTAATGAGAAAAGTGGAATACACTTTTTAATCCACACCAATGAACTGACAAAAAACAAAATTTACCTGTATGTTCCAACAATGTGGGAACACTATATGGTTAGTCACAAGTTCCAGGTACAAAAGTATCATAGGAAATTGATTATGGGAATAAAACTCAATGATCCAACACTAACTTGTGAAAAGATTATTACCCGTAATGCAGAACAACCTACTGCAGTTAAAGTACTTTGTGTAGAAAAAACTGATAAAGGATTTGATCATGCGATTGGTGGAATTGACTATACATTTATCAATCATCTGAAAGCGATATTGGCAATTAGTGAGTCAAAAAAAGGCCAAAAAGATCCTAATTCTAAAGTTGGGATGAGAAGAAAACGCATATATGGCAGATAGGGTTTACCCTTCTGTTTTTTTAATAATCAAAATAACTGCCACGAAAAACGCAGCAGTAATTTTACTTTAATAGATACTATTCATCTTCTCCATATGAAGGAACTCGTTTTGTTTTTTCCATTTTACGCTTTGCAACTTCTACTTTCAAAAATTCCAAAGCTCTATTAAGTTCTTTTCCACGAGTTATAATAACTTTTATTTGTCTTTTAGCTTTGTTTCTTTTAATCTTTGCTTCAAGTAGTGGTAATAGAATAGTGTCTTTCACTAATTCATGAGTTTTAACAAATGACTTTCGTGCTTTTTCTGCCTTTCTTGATAATGCAACTTGCTCTTTTTTCTTTTCTTCATCAAGTTCATTAAATAATGTAATTTCATAGGTCAATTCACTTGGTTTATCTGTGAATATATTTATGAAATGTAGTTTACGAGAAAGACTAATAAATCGTGTGGTAACATAGTATACGATTTTAGTGTCTTTTGATATAAGGAACATGTGTTCACGAACTGAATTCATATCTAACTCATTCGTCTGCATATTACGAAGTAATTTTGCATTATCCTCTGCGACAAGCTGTTGATATAATTTAACTGGCATATAGGTTTTATTTTAGTTACTTGACATATAGGAATCTATATTACTTTTTCAATAGCATTGCATCACCAAAACTAAAGAATCTATAATCATTTTTGATTGCATACTCATATATTTGCATACATTTCTCATATCATATAAACGATGAGACTAGCATAAGTAGTGTCGATCCTGGAAGATGAAAATTCGTCATCAAACTATCTACTATTTTCCACTCAAATCCTGGATACATAAAAATACGAGTCTTGATTTGGAGTTTATTGTCTCAGATATCTTTGATGTCGAGGATATATTTTTGAGTATCAGTAGGAGTGATATTTTTAGTGATGGTGTTTCGGTATTCTTGTACTCGTAATTCGTAATTCATATCATTCTGTCATTCCGCGCTGTTAATTTGTCATTCCGGGCTTGACCCGGAATCCATGTCAGAGAAAATGGACCCCGGATCAATGTCCGGGGTGACATATGGTCAGTCACATAAAGCATCTCGAACATACGGCAACGTCTCCAAAACCCTTGAAACAGTAGTTCACACCGCAACAATTTTCTTCCCCTGAGATTTTAGCATCGCTATTGATGCAAATATGCTTTGATCAATAATAATCGTTTCTTCATGAATATGATAATCACGAATATCCGATGTATCGACTGGTTTAAAAGTTCACAATCATACATGCAATGTAACATACTCTGTTTGAATTCATTTTACTTTTAGTGAATCTAGAAGTCATGGAGTCAAATGTAATGATGCAGTTGGTGCTGCTACGGATCAATCATGCTTTGCAAACACTGTTTGATATTTTTTTTGCGTTTCATCAGTTGTCTGGATATATGGTGGCAATGGCATTTTACCATAATTTTCTAGTAGTTCATCAATAGTACATCATACTACATCTAGTATGACTCATTTATTTGTTAACTCAATAATCTCTGCAACAATCGTATCAGAAATATATATTTTTGTTCATGGACGGTTTCTTTTGAGAAGTGAAATAAGTGCTTCACATCTATTATCACTGATTTTTTCAAGAAAAAATATTTCAGCATCCTCTAGTATTACTTCTCTTCACACTCTTGTCACTACACGAGTGTTTTGAAGTGGAATTCTAGCTTGTACAACACGAGTATCATTGAAAAACAAAACATCATTTTGTGATAGTATATGTGGTAATTCATATACACATGTATCAAAAAAAGTTCCATCAGGAGATGGAATAAGTAGCTTTGCACTATCAGCTGGTTCTGCTGGAGTTTGTGCAATAGCAGTATCTGGTAGATCGTATGAATAGTCTGAAAGTTGGTACATAACTAGTAGTTAGTAGCTAGGGATATGTCATTTCGACCGAGTATAACGAGTGGAGAAATCTTTTTAAAAAGATCCCTCGACTACGTTCGGGATGACAATATAATAAAAAAAAAGAGTGAATAATCCACTCTATCCCTACTTTCTTCCAGAAATTTTCTTTTTATTCATATGTTTTCTACGCAGCTTTTCTTGTTCTTTTTTATGAGCGATATCTGAATCCTGTAATAGTTTATATGAATCAATATCATCTCTCATTACAGTCATACGTTTTTCTAGGTCGAGTGATATTTGTTCAATGAGATGTTCCATGGTATGTTCAGGTTTTTTTTCAAGCATAACATCTGAAAGTACAAGTTCTCATAACTGATTAGTCTGTGCAAAAATAATTGGATGATGAGACAATGCATCTGCCAATAAATGAGCTGTGTGAAGCCCGAAATCATGAGCTCATATTATAATAATTCATCTTTCTTTTTCTTTTCCCTTTTCTCAAAAATGTTCTAGAATTTCTAGAGCACCTATTGTATTTTTACTATTGTCATTTTCATCCTCATTACCTCATATAATCAGATGAGATATGTCTTTTCCCATACTATATATGTATATAAATTACTAATCCCTAGTACCTAGTCCCTAATCCCTCGACAAAATTTATTTTGTCGCCTGGCATTTTCTCACAATCGATGATCTAATCTTTGAAAAATCTATTACCTTCATTCTATCCATAGAACCATTACAGAATTCAACAGCTTGGAATACAAACATAGCTTGTACTTTCGATGCAATTTGTATCATACGCGCTTGAGAAAGTCATTTATCAGTAGTTTTCTTTTTACTCAATGCCATCATTCATCTATATGACATATAATATGAGTCCTTGAGCGAGTACTGTAATTGTTTTGTATTCTGATCATCTAACAAAAACATAAATCTTTTGAAAAGAGTCTTATTACATGATAACTTTTCCAGTTTATATGAGTTTAAACTACGAAGAAATGTTTTAATTTCATCAAGGAGAAATCAAGCAATATCTCGTTTAGAGCAATATGCTAGTAACTCATTTCTCATAGTATCTGATTTTTGTTTTTCAGTCATCACACATCAACATTTAATAGGTAAACAAGATTACTTAATTTCTGTAATTCTTACTCCGGCAAGTTTGCTTTGCACATATGTAATTAAGTGTTGATCATGGGTAATAAACAATACAGTGTGTCATTTCTTATTCGTTTCTATCAGCATATCAGCTATCATAGTAGTGGCTTCTTGGTCAAGATTTCATGTCGGTTCATCTGCAATCAAGAATTGTGGATTTCATACTAATGCACGCATAATAGCAACTTTTTGTTTTTCTCATCCACTGAGATATGCTACTTTTGTATGTGCTTTACTCATGAAATCAAAGTCTTTAATCAGTGCAAGTGCTTTCTCTTTTGCAGTAAGATCATCATTATTCTCTAATTGCAATGGTAACATAATGTTTTCAAGTACCGACCTATCAGACAATAATTTATAATCTTGATATATCACACCAATGCGTCTACGCATTGCTTGTACTTCTTCATCATTCAAACGAGC
>JAYTKZ010000081.1:0-4207 GCA_043729885.1 bacterium | reverse complement strand
CTATCTACAGTTTATCCAGATGGATATGTTCGCTTCTTTAATCAAAGATCAAGTGACCCATATCTACTAGTATGAAATGAACAATGACAAAAACGCAGTGAGTTCCCAACTAATCCGACCACTTCTCTTACTTGAAGAGTATTCTTTGATACAGATACAATTAGCTTATTTAATACAAATCAGCAACGTATAGGTCGCATAGAAAAAAAGACATGAAAAATTATTATATCTCCAGAGCAACAAAATACTACAAAGATATCATTAGACTTTACACAAAATACACCTTCTGTATTGATAATAGACACTAAAACACAAACTACTCTATTCTCACTATACTTGAAATCATTACGCTTATTGTGAGTAGATTGACAGAATTGATTTACCACAAAAACACTTACTGATGTGGTATGAACATTTGCTTGATGAACATGTATTCAAGATATAAATCAAACATGTGTTGTATATATAACAACTGATTGAAACATATATAGTGCCGATAATCAAAAATGACGTGTTTGATGAACATATACTTATGATTGATGATTACGCTACTCTATTACTATAGATTGAAAAGTAGCATGATTAGTATCATTTATACCTATTCCACTTGAATAATATGAATCAAAAGCATCTTATACTAATAGCTAGTATTTGAATATTATATGCATGACAATCAGTCTATGCAGAATTTTGATCTAATGATTGTGCTATTGTGATAAATTGAGTTGATAAAGCAATGACTCAGTTTAAATATGATGTCAAATCTCAGTGGAGCACCCTTGTTGATGAAAGCACTATTAAACAAGCTGTCCAAAATCTGTCTAATAGTTGTAATATTGTAGTTTGAGGAGCAGAAAGTAACTATATATTTGATCATTTAATAGATGTATCATTTAGAAAGTTAGATGCATATAGTGATGCTACTTTGAGATATAATTTAGCAGAAGATGTAAAATGAAAAGAGCGACAAGAGCTAGTAACTAAATTTGCAACTCCTAGTAACAATACAAAACCAGAACAAGTAATAGAAGCATTTCAAACATATTGGCCATCATCAGAGCAGGATTGAACAAATTATATCCCTTCTACTTCATGTAATATTGAAAATACTGACTCATTATCATTGCGTGGAAGATATAAAGCTGCATGTTTAATTGCCAAGTGTTTATCACAGAAACAAGCTCTTATAACACAAAATGAGACTAATAAAACTAGCGCAGTCCTCTTGTTACAAAAAGGTGAAATATGTGATGAATTGAGTCAAAATCGCTACTTATCAGAAATATCATACATGAGACAACTAGTTGCTAGGGTTGGTATTAGAACAATTAATAACTTAGTCGAGCAATATACTAAAAATTACTTTGTATGAAATAGACGACAAAATTTATATGAACAATTTACGACGTTTAATCAGAATCTTTCATTCGTAAATCGTAAAATTCAAGAAGGTACTCCTGTTTGTTCAGCTAAATAAATACCCCACATGAAACACAATCTCTTTATCACAACAATATTATGTACAACACTACTCTCAGTTAGTAGTAATTTTGCATATGCTGCTGATGGAGAATGTGATGCATGTAATACAACATCTCCTTATGTAGATAACTATATAAATTTTGCAAATGAGATGATAAAAACGTTTCAAACATACGCAAATCAACAATCATATACATTTCAACAGCAATGACAGACAAATAATACAAATGGTGGAAATCAAGTAAATACAAATACTAACTGACAATTTGTTAAAACTGATGCTAATAGACAACTACAATCAATAACAGATAATCTCAATCAGAAAGCGCAAACATTAGCAAGTACGATTTTTGTATTTGGGCTTGTAACTACTGAAACAGCTTTTTTAGACTCATGGAAGAGTATTTCCCCTATGATGAATGGGAAAGCTATTTTGAGAGACCGAGAGAAAATAGATAGTATATGACAATCAATTACTAATACGCTTCTGGATCTAGGAAATAATTGAGTTTTTGAAAGATTTGGGTTTAAACAATGACGAAATGAGCGTATAGAAGAAATATTAAAACGCTATAGTACAATGTCAGATCCTCCTATTACTTATAATGCTTCAACAAAATTATACAGTCAGCCAAGAGATATACTATGAGCAATGCGAAGTATGAATCAAGCACTGAAAACAACAATTGGGATATGATCAAATAATATAATTGATAATTCAGACAATAAATTCTTAAGATGATTAATTACATTTTCACAGTGAGCTCAAGATAACTTACTAAGCTATTATAAATGTGCTAGAGGAACTGCATGATTTGTATGTAATACATCTGGTGGTAGAGCAAAAGAGAATTTGGAAAATACACGAAAAGAAACAAAAGGTAAAACTAATGATGCTAAAAAAATTATTAAAGACGCACTAAAAAGATTATCTTGATTCTGGTCAAACAATGGTTGAGCAAAAGAGATGTTGAAACAAAGACAAAATGAGTTATTAAGGTCAGAATATGGATGGCAATGAGTTCGTAATAATCAATGAGATACACTATGACAATGACTCAAAAATGGCTTAAATAATGCGTTTTGATTCAAAGAAACATGGAAAACACTTAAAAATGATAATGAAGCTATTTGACCATTCGCTTGATTTAAAGAAATAATCAAAAAACCAGAGTGAGAAGCATTTATTATATGAGATCGTGCAACTGCAGAAATTAGAAAAAATAGTGAAGCTGTACTGAGATCAACTTTTAATAGTATAACTGCTATTGCAAGAGAAAATTGGGAAGAATCAACATATTCAGATGTCTCTAAAGTAACAAAATTATTCCCTTTAATTACAACTGAAATAGTAGCATCAAAAACCGTAGTTGATGGTAAGTCTGCTGAATCGCTTGTAAAGAATCTTGGAAATGCTTGTGACATGCAATGTCGTAATCTATGATGAAAATGTCGATATCAATAAAATAACACAATGAAGAAATATTTACTCCACAATAAGTGGCTTACAACGATTATAGCACTTCCAAGTTTACTCTTGGCTCTTTTCTTGGTGCCATCTATGTGATCTGCTTGATCACCACCAGAAGATGCTGAAACATATTTTAATGCTATAGTAAAATGATTATCTAAAGCTGCGAATCCTGAATCAAAGCTAGAATTACTAGAGGTATATTGTGAAACAATGAATAGTGATGTTATAAGAGAATGATATATTGATAAGACATCAAACTGAATTTACTACAGCTCAAAAAACTCTCTTTTTGTTCAAGTTCTTTGTAAGTGAGTAAATAAAACAAATACATTTTATAAGCCAGAATTGATAAAATGAACTACTCGAGATAAGATACTAGGAAATGCTGTCAAATGATGTGAGTGAGATACTTTTGAAGATTGTAATTTCGCTGACTTATTACCTGCACTATTCAATGCGACAATGAATGATCATAGCACGCTTAGTGTAGCTTGATGGGCAATGAAAGAAGGTAAAGAAGGCTTAGAAACATCAATACAAGAGTTTTCTAAAACATATTTCTCAGACCTTGGTTTACAATGCTGAAAAGAAGATAGTCAATATATTAGTAAAAAATCAGCAGCAGCAGATAAAGATGCGCTTTGCTCACATCCTAGTACATATCAATCTTTAAAAAATACAATTGAAGCTCTTCAACAACAACAAAAGAACTTATATATTATAGAATGAAATGATTTTTGATCTAATATAAAATGTGATGATAAAGTTGATACAAGCAAAGATACTAAAAAATATGATAACTTATTTGAATGTGCCTATACAAATAGTACCTCAAAAGAGGCATGAGGATATCAGTATAATATGCGGTACAATGAGCTACTCTATTATAAGTTATTGATATCTTGGCTGACTAATGATAAATTAAAAGATCCAAATATTAAACCATTAAATTTAACAAAAGATATTTATGTAGATTTATCTGACGAAATTCAAAATCTCAAGAGAGAAGAAATACTAAGTGAAAATGCTATTCAGATTATGCAAAAAACAATAAACAATATTCGTGCAACATTTCCACTTCATGTTTGACTACAAGCATATTATGAAGATACAGTCACATTTAGGAAATCACTTGTTAAGATTTATACTCCAATACATCAATTAAATTATAAGCTTAGAAATATACAAGTTAAAAAATAACTTCTACCATATTACATCGAAATGATATCTAAAAAAATAAAACTAACAGTT
>JAYTKZ010000080.1:0-6934 GCA_043729885.1 bacterium | reverse complement strand
GCTAAAAAGAAACAAACATCAGTAGATCCGGAAGAACAAGAGGATACTCCTTCAGATCTTAGAATTCCTAAAAAAGAAATTGAAGCTCCAATTAATTACTACAAAGAAACAGAAGCTAAATGGAATAGTATTCAATGAGATAAAAATGCCCCATTTGCCATATGATCAAGTATTTGTATGGATATCCCTGATGTAAAAGGGCCACTTTTATGATGGAAAAATCCTTGGGCAAGATGAGAGATAGTTAGTATTGATGATGATGGTAATTTTGAATTGAAGATGTCGTGAATTGATGAGCCACTTCATGGTAAAAATCAAGAAGGAAAAGCTATTGAAGGGTCGATAATAAAATTTTATTGAGCATCTGGGATAGACGAATTTCAATGAAAAGTATGAAAGATGTGGAAATTCTGAAAACAAACATCGTGGAAAGATTTTTGAATGTACCTAAAAGATAAATGATTAGATCTAGATAAGGAATATAAAGACTACTTGACTAATTTCTTGGGGAAGGTCGATTTTAGTAGTATGTATAGAAAAAATACTGATGGTAAAATTCTTGATACTGATGGTAATAGGGTTAAATACTTATGAGGTAATGTAGATGATTTAGCTGCATGAGAAAAACCTGGAGATGCTGAAACTGTTAAAACACAAAAAGCATGGTATGAAATTACTCAACATGCTGATTGAGTTACGGTGTCTTGAAAAGATAGAGACTGAAATCCATATAGTAAAAAAATGAATCCTCAAGAATTTATAGTTTTTATTACAGATAAACAATTACAGACATATACACAAAATGAAGTGGATGAAATTAACACTGATAGAGCTGGTAAATGACTCAATTCATTGCAGAGTGAAATTGATCGTTCGTTTGATGTACCTGCAAAGAAAAAAAGATTGTGGACAAATTTAAAATCTATTGCTCATACGTTTAAATTTTGACTTGATGGAGTTAAAAAATGGTTGAAAGATAAACAAAGTAAAGATGATAAAAAATTAGAAAGAGCAATGCTTTGAAGTAAATGGTTTCAAAGTTTGAGTAAATTACCAATTATTTGAGAAGCATTTGAAGATATGTATATATGATTGGATAAGGAAGTTGATCAAGAAAAAACAAAAGAGATTAAAGAAGCAAGTGAAGAACCAGAGAAAAATGGTGTAGATAGTAGCGATGGTCCGTATGACTATATACTTGGGCCAGCAGGTAAATTTAAAGAAGTTGCTGAATGATGAATATTGACTGATGAAAAGAAAATCCGTAAATTTGCATGATATTACTGCTATGTATTAACTAATAACCCTCGATCACCATACCCGAGGGGGATGGCTAAATATGCTGGTAAATGAGTATGGGTAAGATGATTACTTGGATCTGATTACCAAGAAAAATATTTTCAATATATAAATCAATTGAAAGATAATGTTGAAAAAAATCCTAATGATGGAGAAAGTAAAAAACTGTTAACACAATGAGAGCTGTGATTTATGAAAAAAGTACATGGAGATTGAAATGAAAATCTGCAAGCTAGATTAAATGGTATTTTTGGTAAAGCATTTTTTACTAAAACATTGACTGATTTTCAAACGCAAATGTTTGATCAGTGAGAAGTAAATAAGGTTGCAGATAAAGCAAAAGTTAAGTTGTTTAATGATGCAAAAACAGATTATGATAAAGCATTTGGGCAACAAAGATTTAAAGATATGTATGGTACATTAAAATGAATGGGTGAGAATATTAAAAATGATCCATCAAACTATAGAGAGTGGATGATGAGGTTAGCATTACCTATATTGTCATGAGTTACTACAAATTATATGGATGAGCCATTAAGAAAAGATTACTCAATATTAGCAAGACAATATGCTTCACCTTTTGGTTTATATGCTAAGGATGCGGATGGGCAAAGAAAACTATGGGAGTTATTTGGTATAGTTTCTCAAGATAGTAGTGTAGGATCTAACTTCTTGGAGCATTTTAAACAATATATGCCTACTGCAACTGAAAACCGCCCTACTGAAGCACAATACCCAGATTTTCTTAAAGAGCTAAATACTCGATGGTTTAATTATGGGAATAAAATGTTAGAGCTTTTGTCTCAACCATGAAAACTGATACAAATTAAATCTGATTTAGAAGATAAATATGAAAGTATCAGTAGTTCTTCTCCAGAAAAACAAGAGACGCTCAATAAAATTATGGCAATCAAACACTATATTGATAAAAAAGTATTAGATGAAGAACAAGAAGAGGTAGAAGTTAAGTTATGAGGGATTGTTGCTGAAAAAAATATTATGAATCTTGGCCCTTGAGCTATTAGGAAACTACTTACATATAGAAATGGATGATTTCAAAAAGATCTAGTTGAAAATGGTCCTAAAGCATGGAAAGCACTTGCCAATCAAGTAAAATCATACAATCCTAAGAATTGACAAAAAGCTTCGAAAGATCTCTATCAGTTTGTATTGAAGAAGTTTATTATGTTCTTTGATGATAAGGCGCATTTTGGTGTTCCACCTAATCTTCTTAAACTTTTGGTTGCGTTAAAATATTCAGATACCCCATGAGCAATGAATGCATACTTGATGAATGTAATAGATGCAGATGGTAAAAGTGCGCCTAAAGAGGTCAGAGATGCTATTAATGCATTTCAAGACTTTTTGAAAATACAGAAGCCAGATAAAGAATCTGATATGAAAAATATACTAGATACTGTTATTGATAAGTGAACTTGAGAGATGTATGAGACTGTTTTACCAACATGAGTAAAAGATCAATGAAAGAAAGCAATTGATAAACAAAGAAACCAAGTAGAAGAGGCTATTATGAAAAAAGAATGAATCAATGTATTGATCGACTGAGATAATAAAATCTCTATCTATATAGATAGAAGGAGAAGGTATCGCGACGAATTTGGTCATCTTTTAGAAATTGATACATGATGAAAGAAAAAATGAGTAAATAGTAAAATAGTAAAATTTAAAGTATTAGATCAAAATTGAGGAGTAATTAATACATTGGAGTGTCATAATTTTATTGAAAATCAAGTACCATCTTTTGAAAGATGAGATGATCAACCTGATTGGCCAGACAACCCATTTGATTAATATATAACAAAAAGACGCCGGCAATTACGCTAGCGTCTTTTTTATATTCTATATCAATCCCACTAATCAACTAACTCCCCATATGTTCTAAATGGGAAATCCTCAGGTACGATGTATCATTTGATAGTAGATAAACATCTACTTACATTTTTTTGCCAGTTATATTCTGATGAAGCATAGATAGCGCCGTCTTTGTT
This sequence comes from bacterium, assembly GCA_043729885.1. Lineage (GTDB taxonomy): Bacteria > Patescibacteriota > Gracilibacteria > Absconditabacterales > Absconditicoccaceae > JBDHUW01. Next base: position 3,626 of record JAYTKZ010000080.1, on the reverse strand, counting down.
TCCATATCCTGATAGTTCGTAAATAGTATGATAATGTCCTAAGTATCTGTTATTGAGAGTTTCATATATAGCTTTTGCCCCATCCAGTGGTGAGTCTTTATCAACTCTATCACCACGATCATTATTTCCTACATTGCCAATATTATTATCTGAAGCGAAGTGTCTACCCATGCTTGTTTCAGCATATCAAATACAAATACCCAAATCTACATCTACATTTGTTCATTCTGCTGCTCCTTCCCATAATACAATATCTTTATATACCCCAGCAGCTACAGTATCGAGGAATTTTAATCTTCTTTCTCTCACTGAATTACCTTCCATAAACTTTACCTCACTAAAGTCAATTACAGCACTTCTAATTCTGAGATCAATATCATATTTTACTTGATATGTTTGTGGTAGAGTAGTTGGGTTATTAATTACACTGAGATCCATTAATTGGAAAGGATCAACCAAGTTCCCATTTTTATATAATTGCATAGTTACCATAGGTCAATTACTAAATCGACCAGCTCATCTTGTACCAGGTTGTCATCATATTAATCAAATTAATTGTCATCTCCCTATTATATCATTAGCTTTAACAAGTATTTTTTGGAGATTTGTAAACACTGTTACATATCAATTCTTATGTACTAGTACAATCCAGTTTACTCCGATACTGTCTTGATCTTGCATATAGTAAACAAATCAATCAGCAGGTGCATACACTTCTTGTCATTGCTCTCCAGCTATCTGTATTCACTCAAACACCTCTTCTTTATCTCATACTTTTATTTTATCTCCAAAGAAAGTTGTTATTGTATCAATAGCTACCAGTGGCCAACTAAATAAATTAGGTCTTTTTTCTCTGTTATCTTTCTTCTCTAAAAATGCTTGATATGCTTGAGATGCTATAAATGTTCATGTACCTAAATCTTTATTTACTTTATCAATAATAATAGCGACTCTTTTTTTAAGTTGTTCCCTTGTTTCAAAAAGGTTTGTTATTTTTTTGTCTAATTTAACTTTATTTCATTTATATAATGTTAGAAAATCTAGTAAGTAAGCTCTTTGTTCTTCTAGAATATCAATCTTTTCACGATATGTTAACACCGTTTTTTTCAAATCTTTTCTGGTTTCATGAATATCTTTTACTGTTTGTGTATATCTTTTTTGTGCTATTGTAAGATCTCATAAAATAGTATCTAACTTTGCACTCAATCATTGTAACATATCATCAAATGTAAGTGTTTCACTAAGTCAATCTTGGCTATCTAATATAAGCTTGAGATCATCAATGCTTCATGCTTGGTTTGTATACGCATTTTGTATAACAAATAGTGCTGGTAGTAGTTTTCTTAATGTTTCGCGAGTATTTGTAATATATGTAATTGTTTCTTGTAAATCTGCCTTTGCCTCTACCATATTCCTAGTATATAAATTTATCTTTCTTGCACTGTCAGTTATAGTTTGTTTAGTTGTTTTAATATCAATAATAACTCTTCTAATTTGTTTCATTGTTGCTATATAACTTTCATTATTTTCTTTTCTTTGATTTTGAATCTTCTCAATATCACTAATTACTGTATCAATATCATTTCAAAGATTATTTGCTTTTTCAGCTGCATCTTTTGTGGTAAATCACTCATCAACAAAATCTATACTATCAGTTTGTGCAATTTCTCATATTGCAGTTTGAATACGAGAGTACTCTTGTAGTTTCTTTGCAATATCACTACGAACATCGCTTTTCGATATAGTAGTACTTGTATCAAGATTTTCTGCAAAACTTAGGGTGCCAATACATCCTAATACGATTACCGATATAACTATTGGTATATATTTCTTTTTATTCATTATTTATTGAGATAATGCAAATGAAGGTTTCTTTTCTACATTTTTTCTTTTAGCAATAATTAATCATCTTCTCGTATCCGTTCCAATAGGGTAACATCACATGAGTGTAATATATTCTCAATTTGTAAATTTCATATATTCTGCATCTACTTCTCATGGTTTTACTATTTTTGATTCTACAATTTCGTATTCATACATTTGTCATTTTCGTGCTACTTTAATTGCATCTCATACTTTAAGATCGTATATCTTTGCAAATACTTCTCAGTATGGGTTCTTTTTCCATCGATAGTAACTTGTATGACCAAATATAAGGGTATTTCACTTGTGTCATGGCTCAGGTGTTGAAGGATATTTTACTACTCAAGAAAATAATTCAGTGTTGAAGTCTCACTTTTTTAGTCTAACTTCTGATACAGAATTTATATCAATTATTGGTGCGTCGACTCATATTGCAGGTATAAACAACCTGTTTCCAGGAGGGACTAATGAGTATGAAAATTCATAATCTTTATTTTGTAGTTGTGCCTCTATTTTTTGTTTTGATGCTACAAACATTGTATGCTCTTTTTTAATTTCATCTATGTTATTACCACCATCTTCTAGAAATGTTTTTAGTTCATCTTTATTGTGTATCAAATCTGAGATACTATCACTTGTAAATGAGTATTCATTGGCTTGAACTGGTTGAAATACATCTCTGACTGTATGATAGAGTAAGTTAGCATTTACAAATGCGATACTAATTACAAATACTGAAGTAAATATTCCAGCGAATAGCCCAACTTCTTTCGCAAATGGAGAAAGTTTAGACATCTTGAATACCTTAATAATCTTTTTTTCTTGAGTTTTTGTAATTGTCATACGAATTCACTTGGTTGATATATGTAAATTGATTATATCTAGTATATAGAGAATGATCGTTTATGAAAAAAAACAAGATTGAATCTAAAAAAAACTCCATCATAGTGACGGAATTTTAGTAAAAGATGGTGTAGTTGTTGACAATCAGTAAAAATGATACATAAAGAGACCGGTCTCTACCAAATATTAACCTCTCTTTGGAGTATAACTCAAAAAATTGACGCTACTTGATCTATAATATATCATGAAAATCAAACAACATCTTTATTAGTTGCATTTCAGTATTGGACAATAACTAATGGCTGATGCTCATATGTTCATACATTTCATTGAATATATCATTTTAGTCATGCTTTCTCTATCAACCATGCGGCTGAAAGCTTATATTTTCAATCTTTATTTGGATAGTGTGGGATATCTGGATACAGCACAATTAGTTCAGAGAGTTTTTTTCAGCTAATAATTGGATTTTGAAAGAAACTTCAGCAATTCCCAAGTACTTCTGGTTTTGGTAATTTACTCCAACGGATTTCTTCAATAGCCATAGCAATTTGTTTTTGTGTAGGATCAATAAGTCAGATCTTAGTAAAATATTCTATAATAGGTTTATATGACATAACTGGTTTCTTTTTGGTAGATAATTCTAGTGTTATATCAATTACCATGTATCTGTTTGGATATTCTTTGAATATACTATGACGATATCCAAAATGACACTGCTGTTTATCCAATATTTCTACTGATTGTGTATCAAAATTATACACTGTACATTGTACAAAGACATCTTGTAGTTCAACTCAGTATGCACCTATATTTTGCACTGGACTTGCCCCTATATTTCAAGGTATTGCAATGAGATTTTCTATTCACCACCACCCATTATCAATAGTATATAATACAGTACTGTGTCGGTTTTCTCA
>JAYTKZ010000079.1:0-3279 GCA_043729885.1 bacterium | reverse complement strand
TGATGCGCGTCAAAGAGCTTTGCGACACAAGAAACAAAAGATATATCTTGCATTAGATACATTGATTATAGATGAAATAAGTATGGTTAGAGCTGATTTATTGGACTGTATTGATGTGTTCTTGCGTACTGCACGTAAAAATTATGCTCCATTTGGTGGCGTACAAGTGATTATGGTATGAGATTTGCTCCAATTACCTCCAATAGTGTCAGCAGTAGAATCAGTAGTTTTCGCAGATACCTACTCCTCTGCATATTTTTTCGATGCTATGGTAATGAAAAATCCTGCATGTAGAATGCATCCGTACCAATTAGAAAAAGTATATCGTCAAGAAGAAATATCATTTGTAGATCTCTTACATCGTATTCGTAACAACACAGTTTCACCTACAGATTTAGATATTATTAATTCTCGTGTACAACGCGTAACAACTATCAATCCATGAGAAATATATATTAGTACTACAAATTCTAGAGCCAACGATGTAAACAATACTATGTTATCTCGCTTAACAACTGATGAATATCGTTCATTTGCTACCAGCAAAGGGAAAATTTCAGCATCATCATATCCCACAGATGATGAATTAGTATTAAAAATTTGAGCACAAGTGATGTTTGTTGTAAATAATGTAGAAAAATGATTTATGAATGGGACACTGGGAGTTATAACTGATATTACAGAATATGAGTATGAAGATAGTGCAATATGAGATGAGTTAGAAGTAACTATCCGTATCCATAATAATAATGAAGAAGTAATCGTCACACCACACACTCGAGAAATTAGAGAATCGAAATATGATGAAAAAGATAAAACAATTAAAACTGAAGTTGTATGAGTATTTAAACAATTACCAATTCGTTTAGCACGAGCTTGTACTATTCACAAAGCACAAGGAAAAACATTTGATTCTATGATTATTGATAGTGGAAATGGGATGTTTGCTCCATGACAAGCATATGTTGCTCTAAGTCGTTGTACTTCATTGCAAGGTATTAAACTCATCAAACCAATGATGTTGCGTGATATATTAATAGATAATGTGGTAAGTAATTATCTAAATAACTTAGCCACAGTACTTGAGCATCCAGTACCTGAACAACCAGCATGATCGATACATAGTATTGTAACACCAGCAATTCGTAAAGCAGTAAAAGATAAGATCAAAAAGATTTCAAAAGCTACTCCTCCTACGCGTGTCCTTGTTTTTGATACTGAAACTACGGGTGTAGATGCTTCAGCTAGGATTGTACAACTTGCCTGTGCACTCTATGAAAAAGGTGAAAATAATGAGTGGGTATGTACTTCATTGTATAATCACCTGATTAATCCATGATGCCCTATTCCAGCAGAAACTACTGCTGTGCATGGGATTGATGATGCTATGGTAAAAGATGCACCAACACTAGATACTGTTTGGGAAAATATATTTACAGTCTTTAATACTGCTGAAATTCATGTAGCACATAATCATGCATTTGATGATAGAATTATGACACAAGAAATTCGTAGATTAAAATTGGAGAAACTATCAAAGCGTCCAGTGTATTGTACTATGAGAGAATGAGTAGATATAGCTCGTATATCAAATAGTCGTGGATGATACAAATGGCCTAAATTAGCTGAATTATATACGCATCTATGGGGAAAAGAAATTGATGGATACCATGATGCATTAGTGGATGTGAAAGCTGCTGCAGCTTGTTATTTTAAATTGAAGTGAGAAGAATTTAATCCGTTTGAGTAGGATCATTTTCATAGAGTTGTTACCAATTATAATCACCTACATGAATATCCTTGTTTATAAACTCAAATAAAACTGCTGGTCTATGTGAAACATTAATTTCTTTTTTCTTGGTAGCTTTGACAATGTGCGCCTTGTCTATGTATTTACGAAAATTTCTCACATCTGATTTATTTCACAGAATTGCATCATAGACATCTTGTAGTTGCTGTAATGTAAAATATCTTGGCAAAAAGAATTGTGCAATATTGCTGTGAAATAATTTGTCTCTCAATACTGCATATGCACGCTTCATAATATCTCTATGATCAAATGCTAATTTCGCAAGTGTCTTAATCCCCAAGAATGAAACCTCACCATATTGAGAGTATTTTTTTATATCATGATAATTTCAAATAGACATATATCATATTGTAATAGCTCTATATCTAGCATCTCTTTTGGGATCAGTGAATGTTTCAAATTGCTCCAAGTACATATTTCTCAATCACACTTTCAATAACAATTTTTCTCTTACGATCTGATCTGCTGACTTATCATCTTCTAAGTATCATCCTGGCAATCACCAAAATCACTCAAAAGGCGCCTGTGTCCTTCTAATTAATAGCACTTTTAGTTCGTTATCAACAATACTAAAGATAACAACTGCTGTATTAACATAAATATGCTGATTTATCATAATTTGCATCAAAAAAGATACCTTATTGTATTTTAAGAATATCTAAATATGGCTTGATTACAAGAGTTTTGATAGCATTACTGTACATTCGAGAAAAGCGCTTGGAGATATTGCTTGGTCACTTATAGTAAGACTATATTTATCAATATACAATATATGATGAGCTCTACAAAACCACACTTATTACTTGATATGGATGGAAGTACGTATGACTTTCAAAAACCATTATTACAATTGATTAAAAAATCTATTACTCTGCCAAAGACATTCATAGAACAAATGGAAGATACTACAAAATGGACAAAGATCTCATTATGGGATCTATTCGATGGCACTCAACAAGAAAGAGATTTAATCAAGAGTATAGTTGAACCGCTCTATCAGAATGTTGAGTTCTTTGAATCATTGGAGCCATATCCATGAATGGTTGATACAGTACATGACCTTAAAAAAGACTTTCATATCGAATTCTGTACAAAACCTTCAAAAAAACCTTGTGGATCAGAATCAGTTAAAAGAGCATCTATCATAAAATACTTCTGAAATGAATTCTCTACAATGATTCATATGTCTCATGATAAGACAGCAGTACGTGGAGATCTATTGGTTGATGATAATGCGGATATACATGGTCACTATAATATAGAAGGGAGAAAACCTGATTGGAAACAGCTTTTAGTAGATCAACCTCATAATCAAGAAAGTAATTTACCAAGGTTATATACAGATAGGTTAGATTTATGGAAATGACAATTACAAGAAATATTATTACAGACTACATAAAGTAATTATTTCTTCTTTGATCTATTCCAAAACAAATACGCAATATATGCTATCACAAAAATAATTCAGA
>JAYTKZ010000078.1:0-2001 GCA_043729885.1 bacterium | reverse complement strand
AAAGATTGGCATAAAAACTTTGATGAAATATTCAATAAACCAATACTCCCAACTGATCCATCAATGTATATATGTAAACCAAGTGAAACTGATCCAAGTATAGCACCTGCATGAAAAGAAAATATGTTTGTGCTTGTCCCATGTGCACCATGACTTACACTAAGTGAAGAACAAGAACAACAATATACAGCGAAGATACTTGATATGATTGCTGATGTATGTCATATCCCTGATCTTAAAATTCGTATAGAATATAGTAAATTATTTCATATGAAACATTTTGCAGAAAGATATAATGCATACAAAGGTACTGCACTTGGTATTGCTCATACATTGATGCAAACAGCAGTGCTGAGACCAAATAATTACAGCAAAAAAGTAAAATGATTATATTATACTGGTGCATTTACTAATCCTGGTATATGAACACAAATGTGTTTGATATCTGGGGAGTTAACTGCTGAGAGGGTAATAAAGAAAAAGAATCACTAAAAATTGTCATCTCGACCGAGTGAAACGAGTGGAGAGATCTTTTAAAAAGATTTCTCGACTTCACTTCGTTTCACTCGAAATGACAAAATATTTACTACTTATCAAGTTGTATGCGTTCAACAGCACGATATATGAAACAATATGGGACAAGTTATTACTATGCAACACTCTTTTTTCCATCACATATCAAAAACAAAGTCCTCACGCTTTATAAATTTGTTCGTATTCCAGATTTAATTGTTGATAATAAAAATATTTGATCAGAGGCTGCAAAAGAAGAACTTGAACAAATGCGACAAGATCGAAAACTTGCGTATGAGACAAAAGAGTCGCACCATGCGGTGCGATGAGACTCCGTCTCATTATTTCACGAGAATTACATTCCATTTGACTTATCTGAAACTTTTTGGAAAGCAATGCTCCAAGATACTGAGAAAAAAACATATGAAACATATCATGAATTGTACGAGTATATGCACTGATCTGCAATGGTTGTAGGAGAAATGATGTGTCATGTAGTATGAAACCTAGATCAACGCGCAATCCCGTATGCTAAAAAACTTGGAGAAGCTATGCAGATGACAAATTTTCTCCGTGATGTAAAAGAAGATTGGCAAGACTTTTGACGTATCTATATGCCTGTAGAAGATTTACATAGATTTGGAACTTGACATCGCCATATAAAAGAATCTTGCGAGACCGGTCTCATAAACGATAATCGAGAAAAATTCATGGCGTTTCAAATACAACGCTGTGATTGATTATATAAAGAAGCACTACATGGTTTAGAATATCTTCCAAAAGAGGTAAGAAAAGCAATATATCTCAGTGCAAAACTCTACCAACAAATACTCAGAAGAATAGAGCATCTACACTATAACGTCTTTGAACACTCTGCGAGAACAAGAAAGAGTGAAAAATTTATGGTATTGGCACAACATATGTGGAAGAAAATATAGGGAATACGTCATCCTGAGCAATGCGGACTTGTCCCGATTTATCGGGAAGGATCTCGTGACAAAACTAGTAGATATCCATGAGATTCTTCGTTACACTCAGAATGACGATTCATTTTATTACTACATTATCATCATGAAATTATCTAGAGTTATCCGCATCTCTCGTCCAAGATTTTGGATATATGAGTTGGGGCCATATATGATAGGGGTTTTAGGAGCGATACTAACGCTTAATCAACTTCATGCAGCAAGTATTTCTGCAACTCCCCCTCGAGGCTATATGAATCTAAGTCGTTATTTACCATATATTATATTTTACTGATTGTATTTTCTTATCCCAGCAAATATTTGGATTTATGGAATAAATGATATCTATGATTATGAAACTGATAAGTTAAATCCAAAAAAAGTTGAATGATATGAAGCACTAGTTACTCCAAAAGAGCAAAAAAGTCTGTGGAAACGAATTATAGCATCTACATTACCTTTTCTCATATTATTACCATTCGTAGCTTTATACATATTTGTCCCATGTAATAGTATTAATATA
>JAYTKZ010000077.1:0-4500 GCA_043729885.1 bacterium | reverse complement strand
ATATCTCAACTCTCTATTGGGAATATTGGATCATATGTTCAAGTCCCAATATCTCATGATCAATTTGTATCTAGTCAAGTATTTGTTTCTGTTGGTGGTAGTTCTTCTGTTGGTGGTGTTTCTTCTGTTGGTGGTGTTTCTTCTGTTGGTGGCGTTTCTTCTGTTGGTGGCGTTTCTTCTGTTGGTGGCGTTTCTTCTGTTGGTGATGTTTCTCATATAGTTTCAGGAGCACTATCTGACGGTGGTGGTTGATTAGATTCAACTATACTATCCAAGAAAGGTCATATATATCATTCAGGAGATATAGTAGGATCTATAGTCTCTTCTGCATATGCTGGCAAATCTTTTTGTACCGCAATTACACCATTTTGAAAAAATTGTAATTGTATTACAAAGAAAAGAGTTATTAAACTAAAAATACGACGATATCTAGAGAGCATTCAGTAGCGACAGGAATCACTTTAAAACACATACAGGAACAGGATACTTGTATTTATTTCACACACAGGAATATGCGAAATATTGAATTGAATTATAGATACATTTAAGGTTGGATTATTCAAGCCAATAGAGCAAAATCCGATTGACATATTAAGAGAAATTATGCATATATATATCTTCATAAGACATATAGGGTATGCTATTATTTAAAGAATCTATAATGTTCTAAAAATAAGTAAAATTTTAGTGCAAATATTTATGTCAAGTAGTGACAAAGTATACAAATATAAGTATAAGTTTGAAATCACAAATATATAAAATTATTTATATAAATTGTCAAATATATTAAATATTATAAATTTAAATGGTTCTTGTAAATTAATTAATATTAATAGACAGATATAGACATATAATTAAAACAACAAGAATAAGCCAATACTAAAAAATTACATAAATTAATATGTAATTATTAGTGCTTAAATATATTGAGTTAATTAATTGATTAATATCTTAGAAACCTATCTTCTATTCAATTATAGAAAGAATGAACATGTACAATATCTCATTTAACCAATCATGCTGTAATTAATTTTTGGAGTAATTTCTTTTTATCTAATACATTCCAGAACCACATTTCAGCTTCATCATTTCCCCATGGGATCATATATGTTAAACGAGTGACTTCGCGTTCTTTAATAAACCATACTTTAGCATATTCTACATCCTGTTCATCAATCAATGATTTCTCTATTAATACTGGTATATCTTCAGCAGTAGTCTCTCTAATCTCAATGCCATCTCTTCATCATACTGGTATATTTAATTGTTGGATATCAACAGATGCTGTAGATAATATTTCTTGCATACTTCATACATGATGATTTTCTACTAAATCATTTAATAATTCGATAATTCCTGTACGAGCATATGTAGAAGTAATATGAATATTATTTTCAAATATATCTTTATTTAAATCGAAATTAAATTTATCAGCTAAATATTTATTAATAATAATAAATGAATTATTAATTAATTCTTGAATTATTTCATCATCGTTAATTGCATCAGATTTATTATAAATAAATAATATATCTTTTGTCAGAATTAATTCTTTTTTTCAATTTTTTACTATATTAATAAATAATTGAAGATTATTATTTGTAATATTGAAATCAAACACGATATCTTCTATATTTCAATAATCTTTGGTATCTTTTAAAGTAGTACCCATATAGTGAATAATTTCATGGGCTAAGGTCTCAAATTCATGCATACCAGCCTCATATCTTGATAAATCAAGCATAAATGCCCATACACGAGCTTTCATAATATGGCGAAGAAAATCATTTCATAGCCCTTTCCCATCACTTGCTCATTTAATTAACCCTGGTACATCTACCATATTAAATGTCACATCACGATGCTTAACAGATCCCAAATTAGGAATTAATGTCGTAAATGGGTAATCAGCTACCTTTGCTTTCACATTGGCCACTGAGTTAATTAAACTTGATTTACCTACACTTGGAGTACCAATCAAAGCCACATCTGCGATTAATTGGAGTTCAATTTCAATCTCCCTCATTTCTCCAGGCTCACCTAGAAGTGCAAAATTAGGATATTGATTCACAGAGTTCTTGAAGTGCATATTCCCGATTCATCCTTGCCCACCACGACAAATTACAAAACTATCGTCAGCATGGTAACCATGCCATAAAGGTCTACCTGTATGTGCATCACGAACAATACTTCCAATTGGTAAGCTAATTATCATATCTTCAGCATCTTTTCCATATTGTTCCTTGGTTCTCCCAGGTTCTGCGGCAGGTGCAGTAATCTTTTTTTGATTATGAAAATCTACAAGGGTATTGATTTGAGGATTAACCTTCAATATCACACTTCCTCATTTCCCTCCATTTCAACCTGCGGGACCTCAGTATGGCACTCATGTTTCACGACGGGCACTTACTACTCAATCTCACCCTTTTGATGATTGTACAACTAGGTGTGCTTTATCATAGAATTTCATGTTTATATTAATAGAATAAGAAATAATTATTGTCATTCTGAGGCAAAGTCGAAGAATCTAGGATTGATACTCTTTTTCTGGATTTTCACTTCTTCAGGATAATAATATAGAATTATTATTTATTATACTAATTCCCACATGAAAATAAAGGTTATATGCATCTCAGATAGTGACAAACATTTTGTCAGTGCTATTGATGAATATTGTAAAAGGCTAGGAAAAGATGTAGATATTGTCACATTGAAGCCAGAAAAGAATTGATCTCGCGAGCAGATAATCACTAAAGAGACGGAAAAGATAATTGAAAAGATAGCTACTATTAAAGATAGCTATACTATTTTACTTGCCAAAGAATGAAAACAACTTTCTACAGAACAGTTCACTAAGATAATAGAAAAATACAATACACTGACATTTATTATATGATGACCATATGGTGTTGATCACACAATCCTCAAACCATGTATCAAAGAACTCGTTGCATTTGGCACAATGACTATGCCTCATGGTCTTGCAAAGCTAGTAATCCTCGAACAAATCTATAGAGCAAAAACGATTATGGAAGGTAGAGAGTATCATTATTAATGTATTGCAATTGTATATTATTTGTATAACATTAGATATACATTTATATTCTAGAAAAAATTATGGCTATATCAAATGACACAATAGCTCTAAGACTCCCAAGTAAGTTAAAAAAAGATGCTGTCAAAGTTGCAGATGATTTATGAATTAGTCTTAGTACAGTAATTCAAACATATCTTAAAAAATTTATTATTGAGAAGCATATAATTATAGGTGATCCTTCAGATAGTATAACATATTATAAAAATAATAAAGATTATGTAGAAGTGAATAGCTCAGCGGAAGATGTAGCGTCATTTTTACGTACTCATAAGAAAAAATAATGAAGCAACGACAAAAATACCTTGCTTCATTATCTACTGATATACAAAAACGTCTAGTAGATGTTATCGAATTGCTGATATCTTGAAAGCGAGATAGATTAGATATCAAACAACTGCAGTGAGAAAAAAATTTCTATAGATGTAGAGTCTGATCACTCAGAATTATATTTTCTACAGAGTGAAAAGATATTACTATCAGGTATATTGGTCCAAGATGAGATATTTATAAATAAAAATGAAAAAGAAAATTAATCAATGTCTTTTTTGAGAAGTAAAGTATGTTTACTTATTATACCACTCCAAAAATTCATCTACTTCTGATTCATGAATCATTAATGTTTCAGTTAGTGTAGCTTGTCAATCAATTGAACAAATATTATTATTTTTTAACCAACTATTTGTAGTTTTATCATATGATAAGAATATAAATCACATAGTAAGTGAAATTCCTACTACTGGAACCCAATCCCATGGCATTGGAGTCCCCGCTCTATATAAAAATGCTGATGCTTCATTTTTTCGTACACGAGCTACATTAATTCCAATGCTTCCATTTGTGACGCTTGTTGAGTCAAAGTATCAATTTTCTGGATCAGAAATACGAGATATTGATTCTATACAGGTTCTTGGATCATCCATCATTGCGATACGAAAATGTTTTCTTGATGTATATTCCAAAGCTAAAGTTCTACGAGGATGAATTCTTTCAACTCATCAAGTAGAAGGATTTAGAAGATATATTTCTTTTGTCATTACATCTGCAATTGCTGCACCGATTATTTCGTTATCAAGAACAACCCCAATCATACTTCAAATACCATCTGATTGCATGCGCACATACGCACGAGTCCCATCTAATGGATCTAATGTGAAATAAAGTTGTTGTGTTGCATGAGTACAAGGTTTTTTAAGATTGTTTTCTTCAGCAATAATTCATGCTTCTGGAAAACATTTTGTAATCATATCTACGATTGCCTTTTGTGCTGCATAGTCTGCAGATGTTACTTGATCATCAACTTTATTTGGGTTATCTTTTGCCTCATATGAAAATGAATCTAATTGCCCACGAATTGCAATAATTCACTGTTCTGCCATGTCGCGTAAAAGTATAGCAAGTACATC
>JAYTKZ010000076.1:0-2974 GCA_043729885.1 bacterium | reverse complement strand
ATATCTTGCTGTTTCTTAGCTCACTGATACAAATTAATTTCATATCCATCAACATACTGCAATGCCATATAGCAATCAATATGCGCTGATTTCTTCACACCAAACCATTTTTCTTTTAACTTCTCATAGCAGTCCTCTATTTTTTCTCAAATTACAAATTGCACATCATGAAGCTCAATTTGACTTCATTCAGCTTTTCATCACATATACACAGCGAATAACTTTGACATATACTATGAGATTTATGAATAAATAATTAGACTTCAGTAATTAATTTCTTTTCACCATACTGGCTTCATCGAATCTGTATTTTGCTAGTATCAATACCAATTGGAACAAATGGTCACTCATCTCATAACTCACTCCATGCATCAAATACATTCGTAATTGCACATAACCAAAATCGCATCAAAAAATCATTATCTGCTTCAATAATTTCTATTGCAGTCATATGTGGAATATTCTCAATATCCAAATCGTTCTCAAATGGGATTTCTCATTTCGGTTTAATATATATTATATCATTTCAGTTTGCGTTACTTTTCCATGTTCAAATTCCATCACACTCAATAAACGATGCTCAATTCTTTTTTCTTTTTTGTACTAATGCAATATATTCATCTACATTATTCATACTTCACCTATAATCTGCAGTTATATGAAACTGAGAAGGAACTTTAAAATCAGGTTTATTTTCCATTGGATATTTTTGCAGTATACGAATTATATCACGAGAAAATTGCTGTAATAGTACTACAGATTTAGGTGTCACTGTATAAGAAGCATATACGTTTTGGTATTCTTGAGTATTCATAGTTATATTGTATACTAGTGCATCAGAAATTCTAGAGAAATTTGATATAATAAAAAAATCGCACCGAAGAGGTGCGACCCAGCTTTGCTGGGAAATACGGACGAGATTCAGATACAGGACATGCAGAAGCATGTCCCTACGAGAGATAGGATGACAACAGATGACTATTTCCAAACAAATCCATATTTTTTCATATCAACGGTATCATTGATAATTTCAATTCATTCTTTATCAAGTAATTGCTTGTGAATAAGTCATTTAGTCCCCAGTTTAAGCGTAGAAATATATCATTGTTTATTGATTACGCGCTGCCATGGATATATAAAACATTCTTCATCTGACATTCAACTTAGCAACCTTCATATTATATATCATGATGTTTTAATGTTATATTGTATATCTAACTGCTCTGCAACTTTACCATACGATGTAACTTTACCATATGGAATACGAGAAATTATTTCTAATAATTCTACTTTCATAAAAAGAATTAGCATCTAAATACACTTATTTCACATATCCATTTGCGAAGAAATAGAGAATATATCATAGCATTATAGTACATGGTAAAGTTAGTAACCATGCTAATCACATATTTTTCATAGTGGCAAATTGTAAATCTCTAATTCCACCAGTAGCTACAGCTCATCATGCTACTCATGACGACAATACTTGTGTTGTACTTACAGGTAATCATGCAAATGTAGAAAGTGCGATTGTAAGTGCGGCAATCAATTCAGATGTTAGTCATTGCGCATATGTCATTTTGTGTTTACCGATTCATTCTCAGATAGTTTTGGCAATTCTCTCCCATCAAATCATTGATCATACTCAAATCACTGTTGCAATAGTTGCAATCACCCAAAATGGGACACGTCATACGAAAAATGCTGCTGGCAAAAATGTAACCAATAATGCCATCATTACTCATACTCATTTTTGTCCATCATTTGATCCATGTGCAAAACTTACAGCAGAACAAGCAAAAATCATTAAAGCTTTTGTAAGAATTGTTGGAGGTTCCTGAGTAGGATTTTTAAATAAACGACTCTTGCTAAAAAATTGATACAACAACCACATTACTAATAATGTTCACATAAATCATATGACTGGCGAAATCAACAGTGAGAGAAATACATCTTGTAATTTATGCCATGGCATATTTAATCGATCTAATCATTCATGCATGTTGTATGCTGCAGTTACTCATAGTATTGCTCATACTAATGCATGCATACTTGAACTTGGTAGTCATCTATATCGAGTATAAAAATTCCAAATAATTGCTGAAGTTAATACTGATAGAAAATATGCAACTTTGATTGTAAAATCATGCTCCTGAAGTGATGCTACTGGTAATAACTTAATCACACTCATAGCAACTGCAGTTCATCATAATAATACTCAGAGGAAATTCATAAATCACGATCGCATCACAGCTAATCTTGGCTTCATAGATCCTGTATATACAACGGTTGCTACAGCGTTAGCAGTATCATGAAATCAATTAATAAATTCAAATGCCAAGACCAATAAACATAGTAAGACAATGACAAAGAGCGATGCTGTAATCATGAAAGAAATTTTTTTTAAGAATGAAGATTTTTATTTTTTTGGAGTTCACGGAGATTTCTTTTTTAGTGCTGGTGGAGATTTTCGTTCCATAGACATTTGTTTTGTTCTATATGTATTTGCGAATCTATGTGCTTCATCACGCAATGTCGTCATCAGACGATCAACATCATCGTACTGTAATTCTTTGGAAGCAATTTTCCAGTCTTTTTCAAATCGGTATAATTCTTCCTTTTCTCATTTCGTTTTTGAGGATCTTTTTCTTGCATCTCATTTACCAAGTCAACAAAACCATACGCGAGATAGCACAGGTCTAAACCGCTCTTTTTCATTATACAGTTCTTTGATTACTCACAACTGTCACTTTCATCAATCAATAATAAATATATCTGGTATGAAATCATTTTCCAAATCTAATCAGTGAAAACGTCTAATGAGGACTTCACGGAGGGAGGCATAGTCATCTGATCCACTACGTCATTTTGTCATTTTATCATTCTCTCATTTTATTTTGTACCTCCTATACCCTTTCTTATTCAGCAACCCCTCTCTCATACTAACCAATGCACCAGAAGTCCATCATCATGA